>JBFKUL010000143.1:0-7439 GCA_041635755.1 Burkholderiales bacterium
CCGAGGCGCGCGTTCGAGCCGGCGGCCTCGAGCCGCCCGCCGATGACGAAGGTCGGATCGAAGCCGGCCTCGGCGAGCACGCTCGCTACCAGGCTGGTGGTCGTGGTTTTGCCGTGGGTCCCGGCGATCGCGATGCCCTGCTTGAGCCGCATGAGCTCGGCAAGCATCAGCGCACGCGGCACCACGGGGATGCGCTGGGCGCGCGCCGCGATGACCTCCGGGTTGTCGCTTCTCACGGCCGTCGAGACGACCACCGCGTCGGCACCGCTCACGTTGCCCGCCGCGTGCGCCGTATGCACCTTCGCGCCCAGCTTGGCGAGTCGCCGCGTCACCGCGTTCTCGGCGAGGTCCGAGCCGCTCACCGAGTAGCCCAGGTTGAGCAGCACCTCGGCGATGCCGCTCATGCCGGCGCCGGCGATGCCGACGAAGTGAATGCGCCGCACCTTGTGCTTCATGCGGCACCCCCCTCGACGAGCGCTGCGCAGCGCTCGGCAACCTTGCGCGCGGCATCGGGCTTGCCCAGCGCGCGAGCCGCCACGGCCATCGCCGCCAGCCGGGCGCGATCAAGCGAGCCGAGTAGCGTCGCGAGCGAACTCGGCGTCATCTCGGGCTGCGGCAGCAGCAGCGCCGCGCCCTGCGCCGCGAGAAAGCGCGCGTTCGCGCTCTGATGATCGTCGACCGCGAAGGGAAACGGCACCAGGATCGCCGCCACACCGCCCGCCGAAAGCTCCGCGACGGTGATCGCGCCGGCGCGGCAAATGACGAGGTCCGCCTCGGCATAACGCAATGCCATATCGTTGATGAAGGCCAGCAGCTCGACCGGCGCGCCACCGCACCGCTCGAGCCCGGCCGCCGCGTACGCAGCGCGCAACGCATCGAGGTTTCGTTCACCGGCCTGGTGCACGACACTCGGGCGCTCGTCCTGCGGCATGCGGGCGAGCGCCTGCGGCACGCAGTCGTTCAGTGCCCTCGCCCCGAGGCTGCCGCCCACCACCAGCAGCCGCAGCGGTCCGCTGCGTCGCGCGTAACGCACCTCGGGCTTTGCGAGCGCGGCAATCTCCGGGCGCACCGGATTGCCGGTCCACTCGGCATTCTTGAGCGTGCCGGGGAACGCGACCATGACCTGGTCTGCGAGCGCGGCAAGAATCCGGTTGGTAAGACCGGCAATCGCGTTCTGCTCGTGAATCGCGAGCGGCTTGGCGAGCAGCGAAGCCATCATGCCGCCTGGAAAGGCGACGTAGCCGCCCATGCCGAGCACCACGTCGGGACGCACGCGGAAAATCTCGCGTGCGCTCTGCCAGAACGCGATCAACAGGCGCATCGGCAGCAGGAACTTAGCAAGCAGTCCCTTGCCGCGCGCCGCGCTCGCGCGCACCCAGGCCATGCGATAGCCGCGCTGGGGCACCAGGCGAGCTTCCATGCCGCTCGGCGCGCCCATCCACACCACTTCCCAGCCGCGCGCGCGCAGCTCGTCGGCGACCGCGAGCCCCGGGAAGACATGGCCGCCCGTGCCACCGGCCATGATCATGATGGTGCGCGTCATGCGTGCAGCCCCCGCGCCAGCTGCCTGTTTTCCCAATCGATGCGCAGCAGGATCGCGAGCGCGACGCAGTTCACCAGCAGACCCGTGCCCCCGAAGCTCATGAGCGGCAGCGTCAGCCCCTTGGTGGGCAGCAGGCCCATATTGACGCCCATGTTGATGAGCGCCTGAAAGCCGATCCAGATGCCGATGCCCTGCGCGGCCAGCGCCGCGAAGTGCCGCTCGCGCAGCGCCGCGTGCCGGCCGATCGCAAACGCGCGGAACACGACCCAGACGAACAGCGCGATGACCACCGCCACCCCAACGAAACCCAGCTCCTCGGCGATCACCGCGAGCAGGAAATCCGTGTGCGCCTCCGGCAGGTACGAGAGCTTCTCTACGCTGGCGCCCAGGCCGACCCCCAGCCATTCACCTCGGCCGAAGGCGATCAGTGCGTGTGACAGCTGGTAGCCGCCGCCGAACGGATCGGACCATGGGTCCATGAAGCCGAAGATGCGTTGCATGCGGTACGGCGAGGAAAGCACCAGTGCGGCGAACCCGACGCCGAGCATCCCGACCAGCGCCACGAAGTGCTTTCCATTCATGCCTCCGAGGAACAGCACGCCGAAGCTCGTCACCGCGATGACTACGAAAGCGCCGAAATCGGGCTCGCGCAGCAGCAGCCATGACACGGCGAGCATCACCGCGAGCATCGGTAGCAGACCTTTGCGAAAGCTCTTCAGCACGGCATGCTTGCGCACGGTGTAATCCGCCGCGTACAGCACGGCGGCAAGCTTGATCAGCTCCGAGGGCTGGACGCTGCCCACGCGCAGGTCCAGCCAACGGCGCGCGCCGTTCACCTCGCGCCCGATCCCCGGCACGAGGACCAGCACGAGCAGCACCAGGCACAGCATGAACAGCCAGGGCGCGGCGTTCTGCCAGAAGCGCACCGGCAGGAGGAACACGGTGATCGCCGCGATCAGCGCGACGCCGAGAAAGGCGCCGTGGCGCAGCAGGAAGAAGGCGGCGTTGTTGCCGGTGTAGCGGCTCGCCTCGGCCGTCGAGATCGAGGCCGAGTACACCATCACCAGGCCGATCGCCGCGAGCAGCAGCGCCGCCCAGGCGAGCGAGCGGTCGTACTCGGCACTGGGCGTTTTCTGCGCGAAAACGTAGCTCGCCACGCTCAGTCCCCGAGCGCCCGCACCGCAGCGGCAAAGACCTCTCCGCGGTGCTTGTAGTCGCGGAACATATCGAAGCTCGCGCATGCGGGCGAGAGCAGCACGGCGTCCCCCGGTAGCGCGTGCGCGGCCGCGCTTTGCACGGCGTCCTCGAGCGTAGCGCAGCGCTCGAGCGGCACGCCGGTCGGCTCGAGCGCGCGCTCGATCAGGCCCGCGTCGCGGCCAATGAGCAGCACGCGACGCGCGCTCCGGGCGACTGGCGCGGCAAGCATGTCGAAGTCCTGGCCCTTGCCCTCGCCGCCGGCGATCAGGAGCACCCGATGCAGCGGCTCTCGATCGGCAGGTGCGCCCGCGATGCCGCCGAGCGCCGCAATCGTGGCGCCTACGTTGGTGCCCTTGGAGTCGTCGTACCAGCTCACGCCGCGGCGCTCGCGCACGCGCTCCAGCCGGTGAGGCAGGCCGGTGAACCCGGCGAGCCCCTTGGCGAGCGCCGGGTAGGGCGCGCCAAGGGCGCGCGCCAGGGCTGCCGCCGCCAGCGCATTGGATACGTTGTGCCAGCCGTGGAGTCGCAGCGCGCGCGCCTCGAGAATCGCGTTGCTGCCCTGCGCGAGCCAGGTTTCGCCGCGGATCGCGACCAGACCGAAGTCCTCAGCGCCAGGCGGCGTGCCCAGGCCGAAGCTCATGCGTGCGCGCCCGGGAAGCGCGAGCGTCGCGCTGCGCGGGTCGTCGCGGTTCAGGACCTGGGTGCCGCCGCCCTGGAACACGCGCGCCTTGGCCGCGCCGTACTCCTCGAGACTCGCGTAGCGGTCGAGATGGTCCTCGCTCAGATTGAGCATCACCGCCACGTCGGGCTCGAGCGAGAACGTGGTCTCGAGTTGATAGCTGGAGAGCTCGAGCACCCACACCGCAGGCACGCGTCCCTCCTCGAGGCGGCGAATCAGGGCCTCGAGCGCGGCCGGGCCAATATTGCCGGCCACTTCGCAGTCGATCCCCGCGGTGCGCAGCAAATGCCCCGCCAGGGCGGTCACCGTGGTCTTGCCGTTGGTGCCGGTAATCGCGATCACCTTGCCCAGGCGCTCTGGGCGCACCCGCCACGCGAACAGCTCGACGTCGCCCAGCACCGGCACACCACGCGACAGGGCGTCCTGCACCGGCGCTTCGCCGAGCGATAACCCCGGACTCACGCACACTAGATCTGTGTCATCGAGCAGGTCCGGCGAAAAGCCGCCCGCGATCAGCTCCGCGCCAGGCACCTCGGCAAGCAGCGCGGCGGCGCGCGGCGGCGATGCGCGGGTGTCGGCCACGCGCGGCAACCCGCCCTCGCGCGCGACCCATTTCGCCACCGACAGGCCGGTGTCGCCCAGGCCGAGCACCAGGACGCGCCGGCCCACCAAGTCCACGCGCGGCGGACGCGGCAGCTTGGCGAAGAGCGGCTCGCGCATCGACATCATCACCGGAGCTTCAATGTCGACAGACCAAACAAGACCAGCATCATTGTGATGATCCAGAAGCGCACGACGACCTGGCTTTCCTTCCAGCCCTCGAGCTCGTAGTGGTGGTGCAGCGGTGCCATGCGGAAGACGCGTTTGCCGCCGGTCGCCTTGAAATAAAGCACCTGGATCATCACCGAGAGCGTCTCGGCGACGAACACCCCGCCCATGATGAACAGCACCACCTCCTGGCGCACGATCACGGCGATCGTGCCGAGCGCGGCCCCGAGCGCGAGCGCACCGACGTCGCCCATGAATACCTCGGCCGGATACGCGTTGAACCAGAGAAACCCGAGCCCGGCGCCGGCCAACGCGCCGCAGATCACGGTCAGCTCGCCGGCGCCCGGGATATAGGGCAATCCAAGGTAGCGCGAGAATCCCGCGTGGCCGGCGACGTAGGCGAAGATGCCGAGCGCGCTGCCGATCATTACCGTGGGCATGATCGCCAGGCCGTCCAGGCCGTCGGTGAGGTTGACCGCGTTCGAGGTGCCCACGATGACGAAGTACGTGAGCACGACGAAGCCCACGGCGCCGAGCGGATAGGCGATGTTCTTGAAGAAGGGCACGATCAGCTCGGTGAGCGCAGGGATGCCCTGTCCCATCCAGGCAAGAAAGCCCGCCGCGGACAGGCCGATCACCGACTGCCAGAACAGCTTCGCTTTTGCCGAAAGACCCTTCGGATTGCGATGCACGACCTTGCGGTAATCGTCGATCCAGCCGATGGCGCCAAAGCCGAGCGTCACCAGCAACACGATCCACAGGAAGCGGTTCGAGAGGTCGCCCCAGAGCAGCGTCGTGATGCCGATCGCGAGCAGGATCAGCGCGCCGCCCATGGTCGGCGTCCCCGCCTTGGTCAGATGCGACTGCGGTCCCTCGGCGCGCACCGACTGGCCGATCTTGTAG
This sequence comes from Burkholderiales bacterium, assembly GCA_041635755.1. GTDB lineage: Bacteria > Pseudomonadota > Gammaproteobacteria > Burkholderiales > SG8-39 > JBFKUL01. The sequence goes on from JBFKUL010000143.1 coordinate 5,091, forward strand.
GCGGTGAGCTTGCGGATCACGTAGGGCCCGAGCACCAGCGATATAGCGAGCGCGGTCAAACAGGCGAGTACCGCTCGCAGCGTGATGTAGTTGAAGACGTTGAACAGGCGAAGGTCTCTCGCCAGCCATTGCGCGATCTCGAGCAGCATCAATGCCCCCCATGCGGGCGTTCGCCCATCAGCGCACCCACCACGCGCTCCATGCGCATGAAGCGCGAACCCTTCACGAGCAGCGTCGCGCCCGCGCCCGCCGCCGCGCGCGCGGCCTCGGCCAGCGCCTCGGCCGAATCGAAGTGGCGCGCACCGGCGCCGAACGCCACCACCGATTCACGCGTCGCCTCGCCGAGCCCGTAGAGCGCGGCGACGCCCCGCTCTCGCGCGTAGCGCCCCACCTCGGCGTGGAACCTCGGTCCCTCGGCACCGACCTCGCCCATGTCGCCGAGAACGAGCAGCGTTCGCCCGCCCGCGGCGGCGAGCACGTCGATGGCCGCACATACCGAGTCCGGATTGGCGTTGTAGGAGTCGTCGATCAGGGTTGCGCCATCGGGCATTGGCCGGACCACGTGGCGGCCCGCGTACGGACGGAACGCCGCGAGACCCTCGCCGATGGCCCGCGGCCCGACCCCTGCGGCATGCGCACTCGCGGCGGCGGCCAAGGCGTTGCGCACGTTGTGCAGTCCGGGAATCGCGAGTGTGGCGCTTGCCTCCCCCGCCGAGGTGTGAACGCGGATCTCGCTCGAGAGCGGGCGAAGCGCATAACCGCCGCTCACCTGGGCCCGCGCCTCGAGTCCGAAGTCAACCACCTTGCGGCCGTCCGCCGCCTTGCGGAAGAACGGCGCGTGCGCATCGTCCGCATTCACCACCGCGATGCCGTCGCGCGGCAGCGCAGCGAATACCGCGGCGTTCTCGGCCGCCGCGCCCTCGACACTGCCCATGTACTCGAGATGCTCGCGCTGCGCGTTGGTGATCACCGCGATGGTCGGGCGCGCGATGTCGGCAAGATAAGCGATTTCGCCCTTTTGGTTCATGCCGAGCTCGATGGCGCAGAAGCGGTGCGCCTCGCGCAGCCGCAGGATGGTGAGGGGCAGGCCGATATCGTTGTTCAGGTTGCCGACCGTCGCGAGCACTTGCGACTCGCCGGCATGACGCACGAGGATTGCCGCCAGCATCTCCTTGGTTGTGGTCTTGCCGTTCGAACCGGCGATGCCGATCAGCACCGGGGAAAAGCGCGCGCGCCATTGGCGCGCAAGCGCGCCGAGCGCGCGGCGCGTGTCCTCGACGATCAACCCGGGCAGCGGCACCGGGCCGGCGTGGCGCGAATCGACCAGCGCGGCCGCGGCGCCCGCGGCCTTCGCCTGCTCGAGGAAGGCATGCCCGTCGAAGCGCTCGCCGCGCAGCGCGACGAACAGTGCTCCGGGCCCGACCGAGCGGCTGTCGGTCGAGACGCCGGTGAAGTGGGCATCGGCACCCGTTAGCCGCGCGCCGAGCGCGTCCGCGGCATCCGAGAGCCGCATCATGCGACGCTCCCCGAACGGGCGCGCCAGCGCTCGAGCGCGGCGCCCGCGACGTCGACATCCGAGAAGGGCACCCGGCGCCCCGCCACGTCCTGGTAGGTTTCGTGCCCCTTGCCCGCGATCAGCACCACGTCGCCGGCCGCCGCCTCGCCAATGGCCGCCTCGATTGCGCGTGCACGGTCCGGCTCGAGCAAACAGCGGCTCATGGTTCCTCCGATCGCTTCGCCGATGCCGGACTCGATCGCGGCGAGAATCGCGCGCGGATCTTCGCCACGCGGATTGTCCGAGGTCAGGACGACGCGATCGGCGAACTGCGCGGCGACCCGTCCCATCAACGGGCGCTTGCTCGGATCTCGATCGCCGCCGGCGCCGAACACCGCAACCAGGACGCCGCCACGGGCGGCCGCCGCGGGACGCAGCGCGTGCAGCACTTTTTCGAGCGCGTCGGGCGTATGCGCGTAGTCGACCACCACCAGGGGCCGCGCGCCGCCGCCAAGCGCCTGCATGCGTCCTGGTACCTGGGGTAGATGAGCGAGCCGCGCCGCTGCGTCGTGGAACTCGATACCGCGTGCAACGAGGCAACCCAGCACGCCGAGCGCGTTGGAGACGCTATAGCGGCCGAGCTGCCGGATGACGGTACCCGCGGTGCCCCAGCTCGATTCGAGCGTGACGTGCATTGCATCGCCGGCGACCCGGATGTCGCGCGCGGCGATGTATTCGCTCACGCTCCCCTGCACGACGGCCGAGCGCGAGAGCGCATAGCCCAGGACGCGCAGGTTGCGCCCCGCCAGCCGCCGCGCGAACTGCACGCCGCGCACGTCGTCCAGGTTGAGCAC
>JBFKUL010000144.1:0-7439 GCA_041635755.1 Burkholderiales bacterium
GCGGTCGGCCAGCGCCGGCGGGATGTTGAGCGTGTTCGCCGTGGCGACGAACATGATTTCCGAGAGGTCGTACTCGACCTCGACGTAGTGATCCGTGAACGTGTGGTTCTGCTCCGGGTCGAGCACCTCGAGCAGCGCCGACGACGGGTCGCCGCGGAAGTCCATGCCGAGCTTGTCGATCTCGTCGAGCAGGAACAGCGGGTTGCGCGTGCCGACCTTGGCCAGGTTTTGTAGAACCTTGCCCGGCAGCGAGCCGATGTAGGTACGGCGGTGGCCACGGATCTCGGCCTCGTCACGCACGCCGCCGAGCGACATGCGCACGAACTTGCGATTGGTCGCCTTGGCGATCGACTGGCCGAGCGAAGTCTTGCCCACCCCCGGCGGGCCGACGAGGCACAGGATCGGCGCTTTCATCTTGTCGACCCGTGTCTGCACCGCGAGGTATTCGACGATACGCTCCTTGACCTTCTCGAGGCCGTAGTGATCCTTGTCGAGGATCTCCTGCGCCGCCTTGATGTCGCGCGAGATCTTAGACTTCTTGCGCCAGGGCAGATTGACCAGCGTCTCGATGTAGTTGCGCACCACGGTCGCCTCGGCCGACATTGGCGACATCAGCTTGAGCTTCTTGAGCTCCGACTCGGCTTTCTTGCGCGCGTCCTTGGGCATGTGGGCCCGCTTGATGCGCTTGTCCATTTCCTCGAAGTCAGCGCCTTCCTCGCCCTCGCCGAGCTCCTTCTGGATCGCCTTCACCTGCTCGTTCAGGTAGTACTCGCGCTGACTCTTCTCCATCTGGCGCTTGACGCGGCCGCGGATGCGCTTCTCCACCTGCAGGATGTCGATCTCGGTCTCGAGCTGAGACAGCAGGTGCTCGAGACGCGACTTGACGTCGAACATTTCCAGCACCTGCTGCTTCTGCTCGAGCTTGAGCGGCAGATGCGCGGCCACCGTGTCGGCCATCCGGCCGGCCTCGTCCACCCCCGACAGCGAGGTGAGAATCTCGGGCGGGATCTTCTTGTTCAGCTTCACGTACTGATCGAACGCCGAGAGCAGCGCGCGGCGCATGGCCTCGACCTCGGGAATCTGCTCGCCCTCGGGCGGCAGCAGCGTCGCCTCGCCCACCCAGTGGCTGCGCAGGTCGACCACGTCCTCGATGCGCGCCCGGCTGCCGCCCTCCACCAGCACCTTCACCGTGCCGTCGGGAAGCTTGAGCATCTGCAGGATGCTCGCCACGCAGCCGATCTCGTACATGTCCTCGGGGCCCGGATCGTCCTTGGCGGCGGACTTTTGTGCCACCAGCAGGATCGACTTCCCGGCCTCCATCGCCGTCTCCATGGCCTTGATCGACTTGGGCCGGCCGACGAACAGCGGAATCACCATGTGCGGGAACACCACCACGTCGCGCAGGGGCAGGAGCGGCAGCTGTGTGGTGCTTTTCGGGGTGTCTTGGGTGTCTGGCATGTCGGACATTTCGTGCGGCCTCGAGATCAGCTAGGAAGCATTCGGGTAGATGCGGCTTCCCGGCGTTAGTTCAAATGGATGCATTGCGGCCGTTCGGGGCACCGCGCCACCTGCAATCGAGGTTACACGCATGCCACCGACGCCGCAATGCGCGGCGCGCGGCGCGAAACACGCACTCGGAATCAGGCGGAGCCGCCTGCGACTTTGTGCTGGTCGGAGTAGATGAGCAGCGGCTTGCCGTCGGCCGAGATCATCTGCTCGTCGACCACCACCTTGCTCACATTCTCGAGCGTGGGAAGCTCGTACATCGTGTCGAGCAGCACCTGCTCGAGGATCGAGCGCAACCCGCGGGCGCCGGTCTTGCGCGCAAGCGCGCGCTTGGCCATGGCGCCGAGCGCCGACGTCCTGACCTCGAGCTCGACCCCTTCCATCTGGAACAGTCGCTGGTACTGCTTGATGAGCGCGTTCTTCGGTTCGGTCAGAATCTGGATCAGGGCGCTTTCGTCCAGCTCCTCGAGCGTCGCCACCACCGGCAGACGTCCGACGAACTCCGGAATAAGCCCATACTTGATGAGGTCTTCAGGCTCGACGTTCTTGAGCAGATCGTAGGTCGCCTTGGCATCGCCCAGGCTCTTCACTTCGGCGCCGAAGCCGATACCCGTCTTCTCGGTACGGTTGCGAACGATCTTTTCCAGACCGTCGAACGCGCCGCCGCAAATGAACAGGATGTTCGTCGTGTCGACCTGGACGAAGTCCTGATTCGGGTGCTTGCGCCCGCCCTGCGGGGGCACGGAGGCGATCGTGCCCTCGACCAGCTTGAGCAGCGCCTGCTGCACGCCCTCGCCCGAGACATCGCGCGTGATCGAGGGGTTGTCCGATTTTCTCGAAATCTTGTCGATCTCGTCGATATAGACGATGCCGCGCTTGGCCTTGTCGACATCGTAGTCGCAGTTCTGCAGCAGCTTCTGGATGATGTTCTCGACGTCCTCGCCGACGTAGCCCGCCTCGGTGAGCGTGGTGGCATCCGCGATCACGAACGGAACGTTGAGCAGTCGCGCCAGCGTCTGCGCGAGCAGCGTCTTCCCCGAGCCGGTCGGCCCGATCAGCAGAATGTTCGACTTGGCGAGCTCCACCTCGTCGTTCTTCGAGAGGTGCTTCAGACGCTTGTAATGGTTGTAGACCGCGACCGAGAGGAATTTCTTGGCGAGGTCCTGGCCGATCACGTACTGGTCGAGGATCTGCCGGATCTCGCGCGGGGTGGGCAGATCGGAGCGCGCGCCCTTACCGCCTTTGTCGGTGGCCGTCTCCTCGCGAATGATGTCGTTGCACAGCTCGATGCATTCGTCGCAGATGAACACCGACGGGCCCGCAATCAGCTTGCGGACCTCGTGCTGGCTCTTGCCGCAGAACGAGCAGTACAGCAGCTTCTCGCCCGAGGAGGACTTTTCCGTCATGCAGCGCTCCTTGTCAGCTCCCTTCCCGCGAGGTCAGGACCTTGTCGGCCAAACCGTACTTTACCGCGTCTTCGCCGGACAGGAAGTTGTCACGGTCCGTGTCTTTTGCAATCTTTTCCACCGGCTGGCCCGTGTGCTTGGCCAGGATCTCGTTCAGCCGCTGCCGCAGATAGAGAATCTCGCGCGCGTGAATCTCGATGTCCGAGGCCTGGCCGGAGAATCCGCCCATCGGCTGGTGAATCATGATGCGCGAGTTCGGCAGGCAGTTGCGCTTGCCCTTGGCCCCCGCGGCCAGCAGCAGCGAGCCCATGCTCGCGGCCTGCCCGACGCACAGCGTCGAGACGTCGGGCTTGATGAACTGCATCGTGTCGTAGATGGCGAGACCCGCGGAGACCGAGCCGCCCGGCGAGTTGATGTAGAAATAGACGTCCTTGTCCGGATTTTCCGACTCGAGGAACAGCAGCTGCGCGACGATCAGGTTGGCGGTTACCTCGGTCACCGGACCCACCAGGAACACCACGCGCTCCTTCAGCAGGCGCGAGTAGATGTCGTAGGCGCGCTCGCCGCGCCCCGACTGCTCGATCACCATCGGGATCAGGCCGAGGTCCTGAGTGTCCTGCGCGCCCGCGGCCGACGCGCCGGCGGATGCCGGCGCCTGCCAGAGAAAGTCTTTCAAGCGCCGCTCCCCATCAGTTCGTCGAAGGGCATCTCCTTGTCCACCACCTTTGCTTTCGACAGGACCCAATTGACCACGTTGCCTTCGAGAGCCAGGCCTTCCATCTCGGACAAGCGTTGCGGCTGCATGTAAAACCATTTTACCACCTCGGCCGGACTCTCGTAGCTCTGCGCCTCCTGCTCGATCAGCGCGCGCACTTCGGCGGGCTTGGGCTGCAGATTTTCCTGCCGGGCAAGCTCCGCGATGATCAATCCGAGCGCCACGCGGCGCTGCGCGCTCTGCTCGAACACCTTCGGGTCGAGCGGAACCTGCTCCGGCTTGACGCCGCGCGTCTGTAAGTCGGCCGCCGCCCGTTGCACCAGTTCCTGCGTCTCCTGCTGCACCAGCGACTTGGGCAGCTCCAAGGTGGTCGCATCGAGCAACGTCTGCAGCGCGTGATTCTTGAGGCGCGCCTCGATGCGCTTCTTGACCTCGCGCTCGACGTTGGCTTTGACCTCCTCGCGCATCTTGGCGAGGTCACCGTCCGCGACCCCCAGCGACCGGGCGAACTCGGCATCGAGCTCCGGGAGCTGCGGCACCTCTACCCTCTTGAGGGTCAGATCGAAAGCAGCCGTCTTCCCCGCGACGTCCTTGCCGTGATAATCCTCGGGAAAGCGCACCTGGATGGTTCTCTTCTCGCCCGCGGCGGCGCCCAGCACGCCGGCCTCGAATTCGGGCAGCATGCGCTTCTCGCCGAGCGTGAAGGCAAATCCGGCTGCATTGCCGCCCTGGAATGGCGCACCGTCGATCGTGCCCTCGAAATCGATCGTGACGCGATCCCCGTCCTGCACCGGACGCTCTGCGGCAACGTATGTGACGCGCTGCTTGCGCAGGATCTCGAGCGTCTTGTCGATCGCCGCATCGTCGACCCGCACCCGCGGGCGCTCGATCGAGGCGCTCGAAATGTCGCCCGGCTTGACCTCCGGATAGACCTCGAACGTAGCGCTGAATTCCAGCGCCTGCGCCTCGCCACTGCCGTCCTTCTTCTCGATGCGTGGATAGCCTGCGACTTTCAGATTCGCCTCCTTCACCGCGTCGGTGAAGGACTTCTGCACCGCATCCCCCAGCACTTCGTTGCGCACCTGCGGGCCATATTGCTGTGCCACGAGCTTCATCGGCACCTTGCCCGGCCGAAAGCCCGCCATCTTCACGTTGCGCGCGAGCTGCTTGAGCCGCTCGTCTACCTTGCGCTCGATCTCCGCGACCGGCACCGACATCGACACGCGCCGTTCGAGCTTGCTCAGCGTTTCCACGTTCACCGCCATTCCTCTCGATCCTTGAAGTTGTCCGCTGGTGCGAAGGGGGGGACTCGAACCCCCATGCCGTAGGCGCTGGAACCTAAATCCAGTGCGTCTACCAATTCCGCCACCTTCGCCCGTGTCGCGGCAGCCGAAAAGCGCACTAGTATACTGCCGAAAGATTCTGCCCGCCCCGAATTCCCTTTAAGAATCAAGCCGTGTCCGTCGGACATCCCGAGAACTTCCCGGTCGCTTCGCTGCTCCTGCCCGCGCCCCTTCGCGAGCCGGTGGCCGTGATCTACCGCTTCGCGCGCAGTGCCGACGACTTCGCCGACGAGGGCGACGCGCCGCCCGCCGAGCGTCTTGCCCGCCTCGAGGATTACCGCGCGGCGCTGCGGCGCATCGCCGAGCGCAAGCCGCCGGGCCTACCGCTGTTCGAAGACATCGCGCGCGTCGCGCGCGAGCACGCGCTTCCGCTGCAGCCGTTCCATGATCTGCTCGACGCGTTCTCGCAGGACGTCGTCAAGAAACGCTACGCGAGCTTCGCCGAGGTGCTCGACTATTGCCGGCGCTCGGCGAATCCGGTCGGCCGGCTGCTGCTGCACTTGTTTCGCGCAGCAACGTCCGAGAATCAACGCGATTCCGACTCGATCTGCTCCGGGCTGCAGCTGGCCAACTTCTGGCAGGACGTCGAAATCGACTACGCCAAGGGACGCGTCTATCTGCCGCAGGACGAGATGCGGGCGCACGGCGTGAGCGAGCGCCACCTCGCCGAGCGACGCTGCGACGACGCCTGGCGCACGTTGCTTGGATTCCAGCTGGCGCGAACGCGCGTGATGCTGCAGTCGGGCGCGCCGCTCGGTCGGCGATTGCCCGGGCGCATCGGCCTGGAAATCCGCGCCACGGTGCAGGGCGGCTTGCGCATCGTCGACAAGCTCGAGGCGTGTCGGGGCGACATGTTCCGCCACCGACCGGTGCTACAGTGGTTCGACTGGCCCCTGCTTCTGGCGCGAGCACTCTGAGCGGGCAAACGTGAGATTCGATCTCGGAACGGATCGAGCCAGACCCCGATACCACACATGACCCCTGACGAGTATTGCCAACAGAAGGCCGCGGCAAGCGGCTCGAGCTTTTATTACTCGTTCCTGTTCCTGCCGCCGGAGCGGCGCCGCGCGATCACGGCGCTTTACGCGTTCTGCCGCGAAGTGGACGACGTGGTCGACGAGTGCAATGACCTGCAGCTTGCGCATGCCAAGCTCGCCTGGTGGCGCAGCGAGATCGGCAACCTGTTCGCGGGCAAGCCACAGCACCCGGTCACGCGCGCGCTCGCGCCCGCGGTGAGTGATTACGGCCTGTCGGCCGAGCGCATGGTCGAGATCCTCGAAGGCATGGAGATGGACCTGTCGCAGACGCGCTATCTCGATTTCGTCGGGTTGGAGCGCTACTGCTACCACGTTGCGAGCGCCGTCGGAGTGCTCGCCGCGGGCATCTTTGGCTATCGCAACGCGCGCACGCTGGATTACGCGAAGGACCTGGGCATCGCTTTTCAGCTCACCAACATCATCCGCGATGTCGGCGAGGATGCGCGCAAGAATCGAATCTACCTGCCGATGGACGAGCTCAAGGAATTCGGCGTGCCGGCCGCCGATATCCTCGGCGCGCGCGCGGGAGAATCGTTTACCCGCCTGATGCAGTTCCAGGCGCAGCGCGCGCGCAGCTACTACGAGCGGGCGCTCGGTGCCCTGCCGGCGGAGGACCGCCGCGCGCAGCGCCCGGGCCTGATCATGGCGGCGATCTACCGCACGCTGCTCGAGGAGATCGACCGCGACCAGTTCCGCGTACTCGAGCGCCGCACCTCGCTCACGCCCGTCAGGAAGCTCTGGATTGCGTGGCGCACCTGGGTCGCGACTTGAGTGGCGCGATGTCGCGTGTCGCGGTCATCGGTGCAGGCTATGCGGGCATGGCGGCGGCGGTCACGCTCGCCGCGCGAGAGGTCCCGGTCACGGTTTATGAGGCAGGCGCGCTGCCGGGCGGCCGCGCCCGGCGCGTCAGCGTGCAGGGCCGCAGCCTCGACAACGGCCAGCACCTGCTGATCGGCGCATACAGCGAGCTCTTCCGATTGATGCGGCAGGTCGAGGTGCCCGCCGACGCAGTGCTGCGCGTGCCGCTCGAGCTGCGCTACGCCGACGGCTTTGCGCTGCGCGCGCTCTGGCTGCCCGCGCCGCTCGGGCTTCTCGGTGGACTGCTCGCCGCGCGCGGCCTGCCGTTCGTCGAGCGCCTCGGCGCGGTGCGCTTCATGCTCGCGCAGCGGCGACGCCGCTTCCGGCTGGAGGAGGACTGCAGCGTCGAGGCGCTGCTCGCGCGCCACGCGCAGGACGGGCGCATCGCACACTACCTGTGGCGGCCGCTGTGCATCTCCGCGCTCAATACGCCGCCGGCCCAGGCCTCGGCAAACGTGTTCCTCGCGGTACTGCGCGACACTTTCTCAGGGGAGCCCGATGCGAGCGACCTGATCTTCACGCGCGTCGACCTGTCAAAGCTGTTTCCGGAGCCTGCCGCAGAGTACGTCGAAGC
>JBFKUL010000145.1:0-7431 GCA_041635755.1 Burkholderiales bacterium
CGCTCGCGCGGCAGCAAAGGAGCCTAGTCATGCAGGATTGCGTCTTCTGCAAGATCGTCAACGGCGAGATTCCGGCCAAGAAGGTCTACGAGGATGATGAGGTACTCGCGTTCCATGACATCCGCCCGCTTGCGCCAGTGCACTTCATGATCATTCCCAAGGTGCACGTAGCGAGCCTGTACGAGGCGAAGGAAAGCCACCGCGCAGTGCTCGGCAAGATCATGACGCTCGCCGGCGAGCTTGCGCGCAAGGAGGGGGCCAGCGACGGATTCCGCACCATCATCAACACCGGGCGGGTGGGGAATCAGGAGGTGTATCATGTCCACATCCATGTGATCGGGGGGCCGAACCCGCTTGGCCCGATGATCTCGAGAAAGCTATAGGAGGCTGTTATGGGTTCGTTCAGCATCTGGCATTGGCTGATCGTTCTGGTGATCGTGATGCTGATCTTCGGCACCAAGAAGCTGCGCAACATGGGTACCGACCTTGGCGGCGCCGTGCGCGGATTCAAGGACGGCATGCGCGAAGGGGCCGACAAGTCGGCCGAAGGTGGCGCCAAGCCTCAGGTCACCGGTAAGACGGTCGAGGGCGAAGTCAAGGACAAGACCGAGTCCAAGGCGTAGCGTGATGCGGGGGTGAGCGCCGCGCAGCCTCCAAGACACCTTCACCAAAGACGGGCGCCCGCCGGGCGCCCTTTTCATCTCCGAACCTGATCCGCAGTCGTGTTCGACATCGGCTTTACCGAACTGATGGTGATCGGTCTGGTCGCGCTGATCGTGATCGGGCCCGAGCGCCTGCCGCGCATGGCGCGCACTGTCGGGCACCTCGCCGGGCGCATGCAGCGCTACGTCTCGGACGTCAAGGCCGACATCAACCGCGAGATGGAGCTCGAGGAGCTGCGCAAGATGCGCGACTCGGTGCAAAGCGCCGCCAGCGAGATCGAGACCTCGGTCAGGCAGGAAATGTCCAAGACCGAGGGCGATCTCAACAAGGCCGTCTCCGACGCCGCGGCAGACCCTGACTCGGCGAAGCCCGCCGAGCAAGCGCAACCCGCGGCGTCCGAGTCGGGCACGGTGGTTCCCGAGCCGGGGACGGAAGGCGAGCTGCCCGCGCAGCCGCGGAAAACCGGATGAGCACCCAGGACACATTCATCTCGCACCTGATCGAGCTGCGCCAGCGGCTGGTGCGCGCCGTGCTCGCTTTCGGCGTGGTGTTCGTCGCGCTGTTCGCCTATCCGGGCGCGGGGCCGATCTACGACGTGCTCGCTTTGCCGCTCATGAAGGCGTTGCCCGAGGGCACCAAGATGATCGCCACCGGCGTGGTGACGCCGTTCCTGGTGCCGATGAAGGTCACGATGCTGGTTGCCTTCATGGTGGCGCTGCCGTATCTCCTGTACCAGGCATGGGCCTTCGTCGCGCCGGGCCTGTACGACAACGAAAAGCGCCTGGCGCTGCCGCTGGTGGTGGTGAGCACGATCCTGTTTTTGCTGGGTGTCGCGTTCTGCTACTTCTTCGTCTTCGTCAACGTTTTCACCTTCATCCATGAATTCGCGCCCAAGTCGATTACCCCGGCGCCCGACATTGAGGCCTACTTCGGGTTCGTCATCACCATGTTCCTCGCTTTCGGCATCACCTTCGAGATCCCGATCGTGGTGATGGTGCTGGTGAGGATGAATTTCGTCAGCCTGGAAAAGCTGCGCGAGGCGCGCCCCTACGTGATCGTCGGCGCCTTCGTCATCGCCGCCATCGTCACCCCGCCCGACGTGGTGTCGCAATTCATGCTCGCGGTGCCGATGTGCCTGCTCTACGAAGCCGGGCTGTTCCTCGCGCGCTTCGTCGGCCAGCGCGCCAAGCCCTCCGATGAGGGCGAGTACCGTCCGATGACCGACGAAGAGGTCGAGCGCGAGCTGGATCGCGCGGATCGCTAGGGCGCGCGCAGCGCCCCCGGGGCCAGGGCGTGATCCGGTCGGAATGCAGGTCCACTGCTCGGCGGTCCCGCCGCAGGGTTTCCAAGCGCGGATAACGCAATGGCGTTCAAGGCAGGCGGGAGCAGATGATCGAAACGAACGCAGAGCCGATTGACCGGGCCTCGGGCGCCTTCGGCCCGTGGAACCCCGGCATCGAGTCCACCGTGCCGCGGCGCGTGCTTGCGTTGGCGACGCTTTTCCGGACAGAGAACGTCTCCACGAGTCTCGAGCGTGCGGAGGAGCTGCATGACCTCACCGGACTCGAGACCTGGGAGCTCGTCGCGTTTCGCCCGCAGCGCCTGCTGCTGCATGAGCTCCTCGTTCGCGTGACCGCAGACCTGTCGGTGCCCGACGGCGCGCGGGTGGAGGACCTCGGCATCAACTTCCGGGCGATGACCGCGACGATCCTCGCGCGCTACATCGAGCCGCGCATGGCGGAAGTCGAAAAGGCGTACGACGCAGCGCGTCGCGAGCTCGGCGCGCTGATCGGGCCGCCGCTCGCGCAGGCCTTTGCCGCGCCCGAGGGCCGAACGCGCCGCGGGCTCTTCGACCGGTTGTTGCGCGGCACACCGCCTTCGCCGGAGGACGCCGAGGCGCGCACGGCACGGCTGCTCGCGGAGTGGGAATCACGCGCACAGGGTGATGAAAACGCGCTGGTCCGAGCCGCTTTCCGCGCGATCGTGCGCGTCGTTTCAGCGGTGCGCATCCGGCACGGGCGCCTCTGGGGCGAGCCGGCGCTGCTTGCCGCGGTCGCGGTCGATCTGGCGTGCAACGATTACGCAAGCGACGCGATCGGACGCCTCATCGCGCCCTGGGTCGCGGAGGCTGCGGGCCGCGAAGGTTTCGCGATCCTCCCGTCGCAGCCGCAGCCTGTAGTGATGAACACCAAGGGCGCCTCGGCCTCCGGCAAAAGCACCATGCGCCCGCTGCAGCGGCGTCTCGCCGGTGAGATTGGCGTCGACTGGAGCCACTTCGCGCTGATCAGCCCCGACATTTGGAGGAAGCAGCTGCTCGATTACGGATCGCTTGGCGAAGCGTACAAGTATGCGGGCGCGCTTACCGGCGAGGAGCTCCGGCTGGTCGACCAGAAGCTCGACCGCTATATGGCGGCAAAAGCCGAGCGTGGCGGCATGTCGCATCTGCTGATCGATCGCTTTCGCTTTGACAGCTTTGCGCCCGAGTCGGACGAGGCGGGCAGCAACCTGCTGACGCGCTTCGGTCACGACGTCTATCTGTTCTTCATGATTACGCCGCCGCACCAGACCGTCGAGCGCTCGTGGAAGCGCGGCCTGGAGGTCGGGCGCTATAAGGCCGTGGACGACCTGCTCGCGCACAACGTGGAGGCCTATACCGGCATGCCGGAGCTGTTCTTTACCTGGGCGAGGCGCGCCGACAAGTCGGTGCACTACGAGTTTCTCGACAACAGCGTGCCGCCGGGCGAGCGGCCGCGAACCGCTGCCTTCGGATGGAACGCCGAGATGAACGTGCTCGACGTGAAATGCCTGCTCGATATCGCGCGCTACGCGAAGATCCATGTCGACGCTGCCGGGCCCGCCGAGGTCTACCGGGACCGAGAGGCGATGGCGCCCGGGCGTAATACCGACTTTCTCGTGCAGTGTGCGCGACAGCTCGCCGCGCTCAACTTCGCCGACCGCGATTCGGGACGCATATACGCGCGCGTCGAAGCGGGTGCGCTCGCCTGGGCCGACCGGGATGCGCTGCACGCCGCGCTCGAGGATCCGGAAACACGCGCCGGACTTCTCGCGATCGCGCCAAACGCGCGCGGCGCGCGGTCGGAGGGTGCTCCACGATATCTCGGCGAGGGCGCGGTCGCTCGGCTGCACACCCTCGGGCGCTGGGGCGGGGCGCGCCGCGCAGCGCCGCAGGCCGCGAGCGGATGAGCTGCGACGAGGATCTCGCCTACGGCGGCGTCGCGCTTCCGGCCGGCGTGCGCGCGCGATTCGTTCGCGACGTGAACGGGCTGACCCTGCATTTGCTCGAGGCCGGCTACGAGCCGAAGGGCCGACCCTGCGTGTTGCTGCTGCATGGCTTTCCTGAGCTCGCCTACAGCTGGCGCAAAGTCATGCTGCCGCTGGCGCAGGCGGGCTACCACGTGGTTGCACCGGATCAGCGCGGCTACGGCCGGACCCGCGGCTGGGATCCTGACTTCGATGGCGATGTCGGCGCATCCCGCATCCTGAATGTCGTGCGCGACGCGCTCGGCCTCGTCTTTGCGCTTGGCTACCGGTCGGTCGCCGCGGTGATCGGGCACGATTTCGGCTCCTTCGTCGCGGCCTGGTGCGCGCTCGTGCGTCCGGATGTGTTCCGCTCGGTTGCGATGATGAGCGCGCCCTTCGCCGGGCCGCCGCAGATTCCGTTCGCGACCGCCGATACGACCCCGGCCCGGCCCGAAGCCGCGGATATTCACGCCGCGCTCGCCGCGCTCGGGCGCAAGCACTACCAGTGGTACTTCTCCACGCGCGAGGCGAACCGCGACATGCGCGAGTGCCCGCAGGGTGTGCACGCGTTCCTGCGCGCCTATTTCCATCACAAGAGCGCGGACTGGAAGGCCAACAAGCCGTTCGAGCTGAAATCCTGGAGCGCCGCCGAGCTCGCCAAGATGCCGACCTATTACATCATGGAGCTCGCCAAGAACATGGCGCAAACGGTCGCGACCGAGATGCCGACGGCGCAGCAGATTGCCGCGTGCAAATGGCTGCCGGATGCGGAGCTTGCGGTCTACAGCGCCGAGTTCGGTCGCACCGGCTTCCAGGGCGGTCTCAACTGGTACCGCTGCCGCACCAGCGGACGCTACGCGGCCGAGCTCGAGGTCTTCGCCGGCCGTACGATCGACGTGCCAGCATGCTTCATCAGCGGCAAGAGCGATTGGGGTCCGCTGCAGCGGCCCGGCGACGTGGATGCGATGCGCGAGCGGGCCTGCACACGAATGCTGGGCCTGCACCATCTGGAGGGGGCGGGCCACTGGGTGCAGCAGGAGCGACCGGAGCAGGTCAGCCGGTTGCTCGTCGATTTCCTGCAGCAGATTCGCGGCGAGCTGCCGGCATAGCTACGGATGCGTATCGTGAACGCAGAAGCCGCGGCTCGCCACCGGCGTCGAAACGGACTCGATGGCGGTCGGTTCGGAGAATGAAAACGGGTTGATCTCGCCTATCCGCTTCGGATAGCGTGCGTCAGCGGCCACCTTAATCGAGACGCGTACATGGCAGCAACGACCCCGGCGCAAGTCGCTGAAGAATGCTTCACGGCCCTCGCGATCAGACCGCCGCTCGATGAGCGGGAGAAGGAGCTCGTCGCGCAGCTGAGCATCGACGAGCGGAAGTATCAGGTCGAAAAGCGCCTGCTGTTCGCCTTCACGATCGAGTTCGGGCTTTCACTGATCGGCGAGGGCGACGAAAGCACGCTCGCCGGCAAGGTGCTGAGGCACTATTCGCAGCTCTGGGAAAGGATGGAGCGCGGCAGCCCCAACCAGATCTCGGTCGCAAGGGCGTACGCGCTGCGCTCGGTCGACTACCGCAGGGCAGCAGAAGCCGATCAGGATCCGACCTCGGAGCTCGGCCTCGAAGTCGCGCGCGTCTTTGCGGCACGCTTCGAGGGCGCGAGCGATGCGGCGACCAAGCTGCTGACGGAGCTTGGCATGGCGCAGTACGTTGCCGGACTCGGCGGCATCCGCCAGCTGATCGCGGACTACGCTGCGGATCCTTCCTTCAGCGCCTAGCGGCTAGGCTTTGCCGCCGTTCAGGAAGCGCTCCACCAACGCGAACTGATCGGGGACGTTCAGCGCCGGCGCGTGACCGCAGCCCTGAATTGTCACGACGACCGCGCGCGGGCCGCGCTTGCGCATTTCGTCCGCCGTTTCGGCAAGCAGCAGATCAGAGGACTCGCCGCGCAGGCATAGCGTCGGCACTTCGATCGAGTCATAGGCCTCCCATTGGTCGTAGTCGTGCTTGTGGTGCAGGAACTGCATCACCATGTTCGGGTCGTAGTGCGGCGTCACCTTGCCTTCGGCGGTGCGCCGCGTCGAAGTCTCGGTCAGCCGGCGCCACTGCGCATCGGACAGCCGGCCGTAGGGCTTGTACACGGTGCGAAAGTACTGCTCCAGTTCGCTCACGCGCTCGAACTGCGGCGGATTGCCTGCGTAGCTGCGGATGCGCTCGACTGCGGCTTGTCCGAGCTTCGGGCCGATATCGTTCAGCACCAGGCGCCGGATGCGCCCCTTCATGGCACCCGCGGCCAGGTGCAGGCCCACCGCACCGCCCATCGAGGTGCCGAGCCAATGAAAGGTGTCGAGCCCGAGCTGCTCGGCGAGCGATAGCGCGAGCTTTCCGTAGAAGGCGAGGCAGTACTCCCTCTCGGGCGCCGGGCTCCACTGCGACAGGCCACGGCCGAGGGTGTCCGGGCAGATTACGCGGTAGCGCGACGCGAGGTGCGCGGCGATGTCGTCCATGTCGCGTCCGGTGCGCGCCAGGCCGTGCCAGGCGATTACCGTCTCGTCGTGCTCCGCGCCCCACTCGGTGTAGTGGATCTCGCGCTCGTGGCACACGAGATAGTTGGAGGTGGGAGTCATGGGCGCCTCGCTCCGCGCAGTTTGCCGACGATGCCGCTCGGGAAGTAGTACACGCACAGAATGAACAGCACGCCGAGCCATAGGAGCCAACGGTCCGGGTGCAATAGCGCCGGCAGCAGCGGCAGTCCTTCGAGCGCGCCGCTCGCGCCCTTCATCAAGTCGCGCAAGTAGTTCTGCGCCAGCACGAAGATGGTGGCACCGAGCACCGAACCGTACATCGTGCCCATGCCGCCGATCACCACCATGAGCAGGATGTCGATCATGATGTTGAACGAGAGCGTCGTGTCCGGCCCGGTGTAGCGCAGCCAGATCGCGTAGAGGATGCCGGCCACGGTCGCGCCGAGTGCGGCGAGGCAGTTGGCCACCGTACGGTAGGTGACGATGCGGTAGCCGATCGCCTCCGAGCGGAACTCGTTCTCGCGGATCGAGAGCAGCACGCGGCCGAAGGGCGAGTTGACCACGCGCAGCAGCGCAAGGAAGAACGCTAGCGCGCCGAAGAACACGAGGTAGTAGCTGACGAGCCGGCCGTTCACTTCGACGCCAAAAGCGTTGAACAGCACCGTGCCCGGGCGCAGCAGTTCGGGCAGCCGATAGGTCAGGCCGTCCTCGCCGCCGGTGATCGGCGAAAGCTGCGAGGCGAGGATCTGGAAAAAGGACGCTACCGCGAGCGTGATCATGGCGAAGAAGATCGCGCGCACGCGCAGCGAGAGCAGGCCGATGGCGAGGGCAATGGCGAGCGACAATCCGAGGGCCGCGAACGTACCGAAGGCGAGCGCGCCCCAGCTCGGGCCCATCTTCGCCATGGCGATGCCGACGCCATAGCCGCCGATGCCGAAGAACATGGTGTGGGCGAACGAGACGATCCCGGTGTAGCCGAGCA
>JBFKUL010000146.1:0-7377 GCA_041635755.1 Burkholderiales bacterium
ACAGGCGCACGTTCTCGATCGCGATCACGGCCTGGTCGGCGAAGGTCTTGATGAGCGCGACCTGCCGCTCGTCGAAGGGCTTCGATCCGGGATGTGCCGCACCGATCGCGCCGATCACGCGACTCTCGTGAATCATCGGCGCAAAAAGCAACGAATTGAACCCGAAATCCTGCGCAAACTTAACCGTGGCCGGCGGCGTTGACGGATTGTTCAGCACCGGCGCGATCTGCAGCGTCTCCTTCGAGAGCATCACCCGCCCGCCTGCGGTCGAATCATCCAGGCGCCGAGGATAGCTCTCGCGCAACTTCTCGAACCCCGCCTCGCCGTCGACCGCGGCCATCTCGACCATGTCGCCGTGCAGGAGCTGCAGCACCGCGAAGCGCGTGTGGAACAGGCGGCGCACGTTCTGCACGATGCGATCGAACACCGGCTGCGTGTCGGTCATCGAGCTGCTGATCGACGCCAACACCTCTGCCGTCGCCCGCTGGCGCTCGAGCGCTTCACGGGTCTCGTTGAACAGGCGCACGTTCTCGATCGCGATTGCCGCCTGGTCGGCGAAGGTTTTCAGAAGCGTGATGTGTTTTTCGTCGAACGGGCGGACATCAGGCCGGCGCAGCAGAATCGTGCCCAGCGCCCGGTTCTCGCGCAGCAGCGGCACGCCGAGGATGGTGCGGTGGCCGTACTGCTTCGCAAGCTTGCGTCCGGTGGGAAACTCGCTTTCCGGGGCGTTCACCAGGTCATCGACCTGGATGACCATCATGTCGATGATCGAGCGCCCCATGACGGTCGTGCGGTCGAGCGGTACCGAATCCAGCGGCCGCCCGAGGCTGCCGATCGAGGCACCGACGCGCATACTCGCGCCCTCGGCGAGCACGATATCGACCACCTTTGCATCGCAGATACGTGCCGCGCGCTCGGCCACCGCCTCGAGGACCGGCCGAACGTCGGCGGGCGAGCTCGAGATCACGCGCAGGATCTCGCTGATCGCGGTCTGCTGCTCGAGCGTCTCCTGCAGCTCCGCGGTGCGCGCCTCGACTTTTCGTTCCAGGCCGGCGTAGGACTCACGCAGCTTCGCGGTCATGTCGTTGAACTGCTCGGCGAGCGCTTCGAGCTCGTCGCCGGTCTTCACGGTGATCGTCTGGTCGAGCTGTCCCGCGCCAATGCGCGCTGCGCCTTCCTGCAGCGTGCGGATCGGCTGCACCATGCTGCGCGCAAGCCACATCGCGGCGAGCGCCGAGAAGAGCAGCCCGGCAAGCATCAGTGCGACGGTGCGAACAATGGATGCGTTCAGCGTCGCATACACCTCGGAGACCGGCTGCTCGACGAACACCCTCCAGCCGAGCGTGTCGATCGGCGCATGGGCGGCGAGCACCGTCGCGCCGGAGAGATCCTGGGCGAGCGTCGCGAACGTGTCATCCCGGCGCAAGTCGCGCGCCGCCTTTACATGCGCAAGGTTCGAAAGGTCGGTCTTTCTGAGTACCAGGCCGATGTCCGGATCGGCGACCAGATGGTCGGTCGAATCGACCACGTACGCCTTGCCCTTCTGGCCGATGCGGATGCGGGTGATGACGTCCCAGAGGAACTTCAGGTTCACGTCGGCGACCGTCACCGGGCTGGATTCGCCGCCCGAGCGCACCGCGATCGTCATGTACGGCTCGGTTTCCTTCCGGAAGTACACCGGGCTGAACCAGGTCTGTCCGGGCCTGGCGCTCCTGAACGCCGGGTCCTGCGAGCGATCCTTCGCCGAGCCGACCACGTCCGGCTTGAGCCGCGAGACTTCGAGCTGCTCGCGCCCCTGCGCGTCGATGTGGGCGATGTCGGTGACCTCCTGCACCAGCTTGAGGAGCTTGAGAAACTCGTTGCGGCGCTGCTCGGACCCCTGGGCGCCGAGCTGGGGCAGCGCGGCGAAGCGCAGCTGCGCCTCGATCTGGCGCACGAACTGCTCGATGCGCTCGGCTGCCGCGACCGCCTTCTCGCGCTGCAGGCTGGCGAGCGCGGCCGTGTTCTCCTGGTAGGAGAAATAGATGCCGATCGCGCCCGAGATGAGCAGCGCGCCGCTCACCAGCACGAGGATCAGCAACAGATACTTGCGGAACAGCCGACCGCGGCGCGCTTGCTGCGCCATCACGCGGTTCTGCGCATTGAACTCGACCGGCTTCATGCGCAGCGACTCACCCCGCGCGCCGGCCACAATGCAATTGCCGCGCAACCATCAGCCGCCCCACGCCCTGCCGCCATGACTGCCTCCCGACCTCAGCAGCGCCGCCTTCGTGAGGGACTAATCTAGCACTCTCGGGCCGGTGAGGTCTGCGCCCCTTTGCGGGGGCGTCATTCGATCACCCGGTCGGCGCGCAGGAGAAGCGAGCGTGGCAGCGAGAGCCCGATGGCTCGTGCGGTAACCAGATTGATCGTGAGCTCGATCGTCGTCGCCCTTTCGATGGGCAGCGTCGCCGGCGATGCGCCCTTGAGAATGCGCTCGACGTAATAGGCGCTCCTGCGGAACATCAACAGGATGTCGGGCGCGTAGCTCAGCAGGCCGCCAGCCTCGGTCATGAAGTGCCAGCCGGAAATCACGGGCAAGCGATGTCGGATGCCGAACTCGGCGATCGTAGTGCGGTTGTCGGAGATCACGCCCGCGGTGAAGGTCACGTAGAGCGCGTCGTATCGTCGATGCGCGATTTGCGCCAGCGTGGAGTTCAGCTCGGCCTGGGAGTTGACAGTCGTGGAATCGGCAGCAATGCCGAGCAGCCTGGCGGCCGCGATTGCATCCTCCGCCTCGATCTGCGCGTTGCGGTTGCGCTGCTCCCACAGAAACGCCACCCGCTTGGCCGTCGGAATCGCGAGCTTCAGAAACTCGATGCGCTTGGGCGCCAGCTCGCTGGAGATGAACGTCGTTCCGGTAGCATTGCGCCCGGGGCGCGCGAGCGATTCGGCCGCCCCGATACCCACCGGATCGCCCATGGCCAGAAACACGATCGGAACGGTGCGCGTCGTCTTGAGCGCCGCGACCGTCGTCAGGGCTCCCGGCGTGATCAGGATATCCACTTTCTCGCGCAGCAGTTCCTCGCACATCGGCTGCACGAACGCCGGCTCGTTTTCCGCCGAGCGGTAGACGATTTCGACTGATTTCCCCGGAACCAGTCCGAATTCTGCCAGGCCGTCGAGGAACGCCTGTCGCTCGCGGGACGGGCGCTCGGTGATGGACTGCAGGGACAGGTAGCCCAGGCGCGGCATCGCGCCGGCGGAAGGGGACCGGGCGGCAACGGAGGCAAGCGCGAGCGCGCCCGCAACCCGCAGAAAGTCTCTGCGCTCCCGCCTCACTCAATCACCTGGTCGGCGCGCAGCAGGAGCGTGCGCGGGACCGTCACACCGATCTCCCGGGCGGTCTTGAGATTCACGGCGAGCTCGAACTTCATCGGCTGCTCCACGGCAAGACTCGAAGGATGGGCGCCGGACAGGACCTTGCCGGCGAGTGCTCCGAGCCTGCGCTGCTGATGCAGGTAATCCGGCGAGTACGACGCGAGACCTCCCGCGGTCACATGCGGTGTGAAGTTAAAGATGCTCGGCATTCGCAACGCGCGGGCGAGCTCGGCGATGCGCGCGCGATGGGTATTGGTCAGTGTTTCTCCCAGGGTGATGAGGGCGCCCACATTGTACCGGCCGATCCCGGAGAGCTCGCGCTCGATGTCCTCGCCGGAGCGCACCGGCAACAGATGCAGCGCAATGCCGGTGCGCTTCGCGGCCGTTTCGAGTTCCCGCAACTCGAGGGCCTTGCCCGGATTGTCGGGGTTCCACATTACCGCAATGCGCGAAGTACCCGGAACGATCTCAAGTGTGATCTCCAGGAGCTTGCCGCTGAGCGCCGGCAGGACGTTGGTCACACCCGTGACGTTTCCCCCGGGCCGCGCGAGACTGGTGACAAGGCCGCTTGAGACTGGGTCACTGACGGTGCCGAAAATGATCGGCGTCTCCCGGGTCGCGCGCGCGGCGGCAAGCGCCACCGGCGTCGTGATCGCCACGATAACGTCGGCGCGAACTTTGAGCGTCTCACGCATGCGCGCTTCGACCTTGGGAACCTCTTCTTCCCACGCGTACTGGAGCGTGTAGTCACGACCTTCGGCGAAGCCCTGCTCTCGCAAACCCTCGTGAAACAGCGCCACGCCGCGCCGCCCGGCTTCGGGACCGAACACCGTGAAATAGACGATGCGCCGAGGTGCGCCCTGTGCCCGCGCGCCTGGCACCCGCCAGGCTCCAAGCGCAGCAGCAGCAAAAAAGACGAAAGCGCGGCGCCCGATCACTCGATCACCCGATCAGCGCGCAATAGCACGGAATCCGGAATCCTGAGGGCGAGCGCCTGCGCAGCCTTCAGATTGACGACGAGCTCGAACCGGGTCGGGCGCTCGATCGGCAGCTCGGCAGGCCTGGCTCCCCTGAGTATCCGATCAACGTAGCCCGCCGTGCGGCGATACAGATCGCCGCGGTGCGGCCCGTAGGTCAGCAGCCCGCCGACGTCGGCGAACTCGCTGTAGCCGTAGACCACGGGGAGCCGCGCGTTGGATGCGAGCTCGACCACCTGCTGGCGGTGACTCCAGAGGACCGGGTCGTCGAAAACGATCAGGCCATCGGGTCGCCCGCTCTCGGAAAACTCGAACGCCCGCGCGATCTCCGATGCATTGCGCGCGTCGATCGAATGCAGCTGGATGCCGAGTGCCGAGGCGGCGATCGCCGTTTCGTCGCGGAAAATCTCGTGGCTGCGATTGTCCGGGTTGGTCAGCAGCGCCACGCGGCCCGGGCGACCCGCGAGGTCGACCAACAGCTGCAGGCGCTTGCCGCTCAGCTCGGGGGTCAACAAGGTCAGGCCGGTCACGTTGCCGCCGGGCCGGGCGAGACTTGCCACCAATCCGACCTTGACCGGGTCCGCCACGGCGACGATCACGATCGGGATCGCGCCCGCTCCCGCCTTGGCCGCGAGGCTCGCCGGCGTCGCGGCGGAGACAATGACATCCACCTTGAGCCGCACCAGATCGGCAACGAGTTCGCGCAGTTGCTCGCTCTGCCCGGCGGCCCATCGCGGCTCAAGCACGATGTTGCGGCCCTCTTCGTACCCGATCTCCCGCAGCCCCCGGCGGCACGCCTCCCAAAGATGCTCGCCTTGGGCCCGCACGAAGGAAAACAAGTAGCCGACGCGCGGCATCCCAGAGGAACCCTGACCCAGGACATGGGGCGCTGCGAGCAGCGCCCCCGATGCAGCAATCAGGCGGCGACGGAGCCGGTTCATTCGATCACCGTGTTTGCGCGCAGCAAGATCGACTGCGGGATGGTGAGCCCCATCGCGCGCGCCGTCTTGAGATTGACCGCGAGCTCGAAGCGTGCAGCCTGATCGACCGGAATGTGGGCGGGTTCTTCACCTCTTAGCACGCGCGCAAGTAGATCCGCCCCGCGGCGCAGGTCGTCGACGATGTTCGTACCATATGACATGAGCCCGCCTGCTTCTACCATCTCAGCTCCCGCGAAAATTACAGGTATGAGGCGTTCGAGCGCGGCTCTGATCACCATCTTGCCGTGGTTGCCATAACCGAACGCTTTGAACACGGCGTATGGGATTATGACTTCTGCGCCCCCGCTAACGGCACGCTCGACACTTTGATCCCAGGACGTATGAATATCGATTTCGATCAGCTCTATGCCTAGCTGTGCAGCCGCCCGACGCAATGGCGGTGCATGTATTAGGTACCGCGCGCTGGCAAAATAAGTGACCGCGACACGCTTCACACCTGGCAGGAGATCGCGTGCAAGTTCGAGCCGCTTCACGAGCAACTCCCCGAACCGGTTCGTCACGCCAGTGATATTGCCCCCGGGCTTGGCATAGCTTTGCACGAACCGAGATGCAACGGGCTCGTCAACCCAGGCGAAAATGATCGGCACCGTGGCCGTCACGCTTTGCAGGGCCTGTGTCGCAACTGGCAGGGCGGCGAAAAGCGCGTCCGGCTTAGCCGCCAAAAGCTCACTCGCCGGGTTTCGGCCAAACGTATAGCCGGAATGGCCGATACGATGGTCAAACCGCAGGTTCCTGCCCTCGACAAAGCCGTACGAGGAAAGCCGTTCGCTCAGCGCGGAGAGGTAGAGCTGGCTGTCCTCGGCACCACCGCCGAACAGTACGCCGACGCGGTAGATACGCCCCGGGTGCTGCGCGAGCGCGCGCCCTGCAGAAAGGAGCGCGCCCGCGGCTCCTGCAAGGAGAAGCGAACGCCTTCTCATTCGATCACCGTGTCCGCGCGCAGCAGGATCGACTGCGGAATGGTGAGCCCCATCGCGCGCGCCGTCTTGAGATTGACCACGAGCTCGAAGCGCGCCGCCTGATCCACGGCCAGCTCGCCCGGCATTTCTCCACGAAGAACGCGCGCCAACAGATCGGCCGCACGACGCAGGGCATCGTCCTGATTGCTGGTGTAGGACATCAAGCCGCCCATCGCGACGGGCTCGACGTCCGCGAAGACAGCCGGAACGCGTCTGTCGTTGGTCACTCGGACGACTTCCCGCGCAGAATCGAGTATCCCGAACAGCGAGAACGGCGTGATCAGAAGAATGGCGTCCGCGCCAGCCTTGATCGCGTCTTCCATGGCAGATCGCCAGGAGAGACCGGCCTCTGCACGAATCAGCTCGAAGCCCAGCGGCCCCGAAGCCTCCTGTATGTGCCGCATGGCAACTTCCACCGTTGCATCGAACACGCCGGCGGCGACTGCTACCCGCTTTGCCGATGGAAGCAGTTCCCGAATGAGCTCCAAGCGCTTCGCCCCCAACACGAAGAACCGATTGGTAACGCCCGTGATGTTGCCGCCCGGTCTTGCGTACTCCTTGACGATACCGCTCAAGACAGGATCGGCGACCGAGACAAACACGATCGGCACCGCATTCGTTGCGCGCTGCGCGGCCTGTGTCAGCACCGTGGAGTAAGCGAGAATCGCGTCAGGCCTCGACGCAACAAGGTCCTTGGCGTCCGAACTTTCCGCACCAAACCGCGCATCGATGCTGAGATTGCGGCCTTCGATGAAGCCTTGCGCTGCAAGCAGTTCCTTCAACGCGGACATCGGCTTGGCCGCACCCAGCCCGCCCATCGGGAGCAGGACGCCTAATCGATAACTGCGCCCAGGTGCCTGCGCCATCGCAAGCGGCGCTGCAAGCAGCGCTCCTCCGGCCATCACCAAACGGCGGCGAGTCAGTCTCATTCGATCACCTTGTCCGCACTCAGCAGGATGGATTGCGGGACGGTCAGCCCGAGCGCCCTGGCCGTCCCGAGATTTACCGCAAGCTCGTACTGGGTCGGAAGCTCTACCGGCAACTCTGCCGGCTTCGCGCCGCGCAAAATGCGATCGACAT
>JBFKUL010000147.1:0-7372 GCA_041635755.1 Burkholderiales bacterium
CTTCTCGTCGATGCCCGATATCCCCTCGCGGCGCTGCAGCTCGGCGAGCACGTCCTGCGGGCCAAGCCCGTAGTGCGCGAGCATGATCAGGCAGTGAAACCACAGGTCGGCGGTCTCGTGCACCAGCTGCAGGCGCTCCCCCCCCTTTGCCGCCAGCACTGCCTCGGTGGCTTCCTCGCCGATCTTCTTGAGGATCGCGTCCTCGCCCTCGGCGAACAGGCGCGCGACATAGGACTTGGACCCGTCGGCGCCCTTGCGCGCCTCGATCGTCGCGGCGAGGCGCTCGAGCGTCTCCTGCATGCCAGGTTTCATTTCTTCCTGTAGATGAGCGCCGGGTCCTTCTTCACCGGATCGGTGCTCACCCATCTCCCGTTGTCGAGTTTTCGGAAAAAGCAGCTCTCGCGCCCGGTATGGCAGGCGATGCCGCCCGTCTGCTCCACGCTGAGTAGGATCGCGTCGGCGTCGCAGTCCAGGCGCATCTCACGCACCTTCTGCACATGACCGGACTCCTCGCCTTTGTGCCACAGGCGTTTGCGCGAGCGCGACCAGTACACCGCCTCGCCGCGGCGCGCGGTCTCCTCGAGCGCCTCGCGGTTCATCCACGCGACGGTCAGCACGCGGCCGCTCGCCGCGTCCTGCGTCACCACGGGCGCAAGGCCATGCTCATCCCAGCGCACCTGATCGAACCACTTGCCGAGATCGGGCATAGGTCCGCTCACAGCCTTACTTCGATCCCGCGAGCGCGCATGTGCTCCTTCGCCTCGCGCACCGTGTGCTCTCCGAAATGGAAGATGCTCGCCGCGAGCACCGCGTCGGCGCGCCCCTCGAGCACGCCGGCCGCAAGATGCTCGAGCTTGCCGACCCCGCCCGAGGCGATCACCGGAACGCTCACCGCTTCGGCCACCGAGCGCGTCAGCTCGAGATCGAACCCGTCGCGCGTGCCATCGCGGTCCATGCTGGTGAGCAGGATCTCGCCAGCACCCGCCGCCTGCATGCGGCGCGCCCACTCGACGACGTCGAGCCCGGTCGGACGCCGGCCGCCGTGCGTGTACACCTCCCAGCCGCCGCCCTCCCTGCGCTTGGCGTCGATCGCCACCACGATGCACTGGTTGCCGACCTTGCCGGAGGCCTCGCGCACCAGCTCCGGGTTCTGCACCGCGGCGGTATTGATCGAGACTTTGTCGGCACCGGCGTTGAGCAGCCTGCGCACGTCCTCGGCACGGCGCACGCCGCCGCCGACCGTAAGCGGAATGAAGACGCGCTCGGCCACTGCTTCGATCACGTGCAGGAGGATATCGCGCTCGTCGGAACTCGCCGTGATGTCGAGAAAGGTGAGCTCATCCGCGCCCTGCTCATCGTAGCGCGACGCAATCTCGACCGGGTCGCCGGCGTCGCGCAGGCCGACGAAGTTGACACCCTTCACCACCCGGCCGGCCGTGACGTCCATGCAGGGGATGACGCGCTTGGCGAGGCCCACCGCTATTCCTTGCCGAGCGCCTTGTCGGCTGCGGCCTGGGCCTTCTTCAGGTCGAGCGTCCCCTCATAGAGCGCGCGCCCGGCGATGGTGCCGATGACGCCCTCGGGCGAAAGCTTCGCGCACACCGCCTCGACGTCCTTCAGGCTGTTCAGTCCCCCGCTCGCGATGACCGGAATCTTGATCGCCTGCGCGAGTCTGAAGGTCGCCTCGATGTTGACGCCGCTCATCATGCCGTCGCGCCCGATGTCGGTATACACGAGCGCCTCGACGCCGTAGTCCTCGTACTTCTTCCCCAAGTCGATGACATCGTGCCCGGTCATCTTCGACCAGCCCTCGACCGCCACCTTGCCGTCTTTGGCATCCAGCCCGGCGATGATGTGCCCAGGGAACGCGTAGCAGGCATCCGACAGAAACCCCGGATTTTTCACCGCCGCGGTGCCGATCACGATGTAGGTCACGCCCGCGTCCATATAGCTCTCGATGGTGTCGAGGTCGCGGATGCCGCCGCCGAGCTGGATCGGCAGGCCGTCGCCGACGGCCTGGATGATGTCGCGGATCACCTTCTCGTTCTTCGGCCTGCCAGCCACTGCGCCGTTCAGGTCGACGATATGCAGCCGCCGCGCGCCCTCGGCGGCCCAGTGGCGCGCCATCGCGATCGGGTCCTCGGAGAACACGGTCGCAGTCTTCATGTCGCCCTGCTTGAGGCGCACGCAGCGTCCGTCCTTGAGATCGATCGCGGGAATGATCAGCATCGTGGGATGGCGCAGCGAAACGGGCTCCGGGCGCTCTGGAGCGCTCGTGGCATGCGCTTGCGGTGGAGGACTCGAATCCCGGGAGGCGCGGGGAACGCGCGAAATTTCAGGGTTGCCAGTTTACGAAGTTGCGCAGCAGCTGCAGGCCCGCCGCTTGGCTCTTTTCCGGATGAAACTGTACGGCAAAAATGTTATCGCGTGCAACCGCGCAGGTAAAGGGTACGCCATAAACGCAGGTAGCGGCCGAAATCGCGGCATCGCGCGGCTCGGGAAAGTAGCTGTGCACGAAGTAAAAGCGCGCGCCGCTCGGTACGTCCTGCCAGAGCGGGTGCGCGCGCGACTGCAGCACCTCGTTCCAGCCCATGTGCGGCACCTTGAGCGGCGCGCCATCGGCGGCCACCATGCGCGCGGCAGGGAATCGCGGCACGCGGCCGGCCAGCAGACCGAGGCCCGCGGCGTCGCCCTCCTCGCCGCGCTCGAACAGCATCTGCATGCCGACGCAAATACCCAAGAACGGCCTGGAGCGCGTTGCCTCGATCACCGCGTCGCGCGCACCGCTCGCGCCGAGCTGCGCCATGCAGTCGGGCAGCGCCCCCTGGCCGGGCACTACGACGCGGTCGGCATCGCGGATCGCCCCGGGCGCCGCGGTGACGCGCACGTCAGCCTCGGGCGCCACGTGCTCGAGCGCCTTCGACACCGAGCGCAGGTTGCCCATGCCGTAGTCGACGACGGCGATTTTCATGATTCAGCAGCCAAGCACGGGGTCCTGAGGGCAGGGCGCGTGGCCCGGAAAGCCGTCGCCGCAATGCAAACGCCTAGAGCGTTCCTTTGGTGGAGGGCACGACGCCCGAGGCGCGCGGATCGGGCTCGACGGCGGTGCGCAGCGCCCGCGCAAAAGCCTTGAAGATAGTCTCGCATTGATGGTGTGCGTTGTCGCCGCGAAGGTTGTCGACGTGGAGCGTCACCTGGGCGTGATTGGCGAAGCCCTGGAAGAACTCGTGCACCAGGTCGACGTCGAACTCGCCGATCAGGCCGCGCTTGAACTTGACATGCCATTCGAGCCCCGGACGCCCGGAAAAATCGATCACCACGCGAGAGAGCGCCTCGTCGAGGGGCACGTAAGCATGGCCGAAGCGTCGCACCCCGGTCTTGTCGCCGATCGCCTTGGCGAGCGCCTGTCCGATCGTGATGCCCACGTCTTCCACGGTGTGGTGCGCGTCGATGTGCAGGTCGCCCTTGGCGTCGACCTCGAGGTCGAGCATGCCGTGGCGCGCGACCTGGTCGAGCATGTGCTCGAGGAATGGAATTCCGGTAGCGAGCTTGGCCGCGCCGGTGCCGTCCAGGTTGATCCGGACGCGGATCTGCGTCTCCTTGGTGTTGCGGGTGATCTCGGCAATACGCATGAGCTAAAGCACTTCTTTCAGCGCGGTCAACAGTATACGGTTTTCGTCCGGGGTGCCGACGGTCACCCTCAGGCAGTTCTCGAGCATCGGGTGCGCGCCGTGGAAGCTGCGTACCAGCACGCTTTGGCGGCGCAGGCCCTCGAAGGTGCGGCTCGCATCGGGTACGCGCACCAGGAAGAAGTTGGCCTGCGAAGGAAACACCGTCACCCCCGGCAGCGCCGCCAGCGCTTTCGCCAGTCCCGCGCGCTCGGCCCGAATGCGCTCGGCCTGCTGCTCGAGCACGTCGAGCCGCTCGAGCGCGAACAGCGCCGCGGCCTGCGTCAGCACGTTGACGTTGTAGGCCTGGCGCACCTTGTTGAACTCGCCAATCCACTCCGCTCGCCCGGCGAGATAGCCCAGCCGAATGCCGGCAAGACCGAGCTTCGAGACGGTGCGCATCACCACGAGGTTCGGAAACTCGGTCAGGCGGGGCATGAAACTCTTTTGCGCGAACACATGGTAGGCCTCGTCGAGCACCACCAGCCCTTCGGCTGCGCGCAGGATGGCGATCACGTCCTCCTCGCGGTAGAGCACCCCGGTCGGATTGTTCGGGTAGGCGATGAACACCAGCGCCGGCTGATGCTCCTTCACCTGCGCGACGAACGAGGCGGCATCGAGGGAGAAGTCCGGACGCAGCGGCACGCCGATCGGCCTCATGCCCGAAAGCACGGCGTTCAGCCGGTACATCACGAACGTCGGCTCGGGATACATGAGCGCCGCGCCTGAACGCGCCATGGCGAAGCTGACCATCTGGATGAGGTCGTCCGAGCCGTTGCCGAGCAGCAGCTCCATGCCCGTGGGCACCTGCATCCGGCGCGCGAGCGCCTCGCGCACCTCGCGCCCGGTCGGCTCCGGGTAGCGGTTCAGTTCGACCTCGGAGAGACGCGTTGCCAGCTCGCGCCGCAGGGCCTCGGGCAGCCGGTAGGGATTCTCCATGGCGTCGAGCTTGACCATGCCGTCGGCCTCGGCGATGTGATAGGCCTTGAGCGCGAGGATCTCCTCGCGAATGAGCTGCTGCGGCTTGCGCGGCATGGCGCTACTTCCCACCGATGCGCAGGCGCGCCGATTGCGCGTGCGCCGCCAGGCCTTCGCCCTCGGCAAGCGTGGCCGCGAGGCGGCCCAACGTCCGCGCCCCGGCTTTCGACACGCCGATCACGCTCGAGCGCTTCTGAAAGTCGTACACCCCGAGTGGCGACGAGAAGCGTGCCGTGCCGCCGGTGGGCAGCACATGGTTCGGGCCGGCGCAATAGTCGCCGATTGCCTCCGAGCTCCAGCGCCCGAGGAAGATCGCCCCCGCATTACGCAGCTTGGGCAGCCACGCCTCGGGCTCGGCGACCGAAAGCTCGAGGTGCTCGGGCGCGATGCGGTTCGCCAACGTGCAGGCCTCCTCGAGGTCCCGAGTCTCGATCAGCGCGCCGCGCGCGGCGAGCGAAGCGCCAATCACCTTGCGCCGCGGCATCTGCGGCAGCAGCCGCTTGATCGACTGCTCAACCGAGTCGAGATAGGCGCGATCGGGCGAAAGCAGGATCGCCTGCGCGATCTCGTCATGCTCGGCCTGCGAGAACAGGTCCATCGCGATCCAGTCAGGCTCGGTGCTGCCGTCGCCGATCACCAGAATCTCCGAGGGCCCGGCAACCATGTCGATACCGACCTGGCCAAAAACCTGACGTTTCGCTTCGGCAACATAGGCGTTACCCGGGCCGACGATCTTGTCCACGCGCGGCACGCTTTCGGTGCCGAAGGCGAGCGCGGCGATCGCCTGCGCACCGCCGATCGCGAACACGCGGTCGACGCCGACCAGCGCAGCCGCGGCGAGCACCAGCGGGTTGCGCTCGCCGCCCGGGGTCGGGCTCACCATTAACAACTCGCGCACGCCCGCGACCTTCGCAGGCAGCGCATTCATCAGTACCGAGGAGGGATAGGCCGCCTTGCCGCCAGGCACGTACAACCCGACGCGATCGAGCGGCGTCACGCGCTGCCCGAGAATCGTGCCGTCCTTTTCGGTGTACTGCCAGGACTGCGCGAGTTGCTTTTCATGGTAGTGGCGCACCCGCTCGGCCGCGGTGCGAAGCGCCTTCGCCTGCTCCGCTGGCAGCCCGGAAAGTGCCGCATCGAGCTCGACGCGCGGAATCTCGAGCTCGGCGAAGCGAGCCGCCTTCACGCGGTCGAAGGCTTTCGTGTACTCCAGCACCGCGCCGTCCCCGAGACCGCGCACCTTGGTGATGATGGCGCGCACCGCTTTGTCGACCGATGCGTCCTGTGTGGCCTCGAAGCGCGTCAGCGCGGCGAGCGCCGCGTCGAAGCCGGCGTCGCGGCTGGAGAGGCGCCGCAGTTTCATTGGGCGCCCCGCGCCGCCTTGGCAAAGGCGTCGACGAGAGGCTGCAGCGTGTCGCGCTTGAGCTTCAGCGCGGCCTGGTTGACCACCAGCCGCGCAGATACCGGCATGATCTCCTCGACCGCTACCAGCCGGTTCGCCTTGAGCGTGCCGCCGGTCGAAACGAGATCGACGATGGCATCGGCCAGTCCGACCAGCGGCGCAAGCTCCATCGAGCCGTAAAGTCGGATCAGGTCGACGTGCACACCTTTTGCAGCAAAGTGCTCGCGCGTGGCGCGCACATACTTCGTCGCGACCCGCAGCCGCGCACCCTGGCGCACGGCGGCCTCGTAATCGAAGCCGTCGCGCACCGCGACCATCATGCGGCAAGTGGCGATGCCGAGGTCGACCGGCTGATACAGTCCCTCGCCGCCGTGCTCGACGAGCACGTCGCGCCCGGCGATGCCGAGGTCTGCGCCACCGTGCTGCACATAGGTCGGGGTGTCCGAAGCGCGCACGATGATCAGTTGCACATCGCGGCGCGAGGTGGCGATGATCAGCTTGCGCGAGGCCTCCGGATCCTCCTTGGCGCGGATCCCCACGCGCGCGAGCAGCGGCGCCGTTTCCTCGAGAATGCGGCCTTTCGAGAGCGCGATGCGGAGAACCATAAGGAACGGCCGAGCGATGCGCCTGCGCGCATCGCGCAACTTTCGGTTTGACGGCCCGGAGCGGCGCGAAGCGCGGATTCTACCGCACCGCGTCAATGCACCCGGGTGACGCTCGCCCCGAGCTGCGCGAGCTTGGTTTCGAGCGCTTCGTAGCCCCGGTCGAGGTGGTAGATACGCTCGATCAGCGTCTCGCCCTGCGCCACCAAAGCGCCGATCGCCAGGCTCGCCGAGGCACGCAGGTCGGTCGCCATCACCGTCGCGCCCTGCAGGCGCTCGACCCCGGTGACGATCGCAGTGTTGCCCTGGATCGAGATCTCGGCGCCCAGGCGCTGCAGCTCGAGCGCGTGCATGAAGCGGTTCTCGAAAATCGTCTCGGTCATCACCGAGGTGCCCTGCGCGATCGCGTTCAGCGCCATGAATTGCGCCTGCATGTCGGTGGCGAACCCCGGATAGGGCGCAGTGCGCAGGCTCACGGCTCGCGGCCGAACGCTCATCTCGATCTCGATCGAGTCCTTTTTCGAGGCGACCCTTGCGCCCGCCTCGCGCAGCTTCTCGAGCGTGGCCTCGAGCGTCTGCGGCGCGGCGCCTACCACGCGCACCTTGCCACCGGCCGCCGCCGCCGCGGCGAGGTAGGTCCCGGTCTCGATGCGATCGGGCATCACCCGATGCTCGGCGCCCGAGAGCGAGCGCACGCCCTCGATGCGAATCACGTCGCTGCC
>JBFKUL010000148.1:0-7342 GCA_041635755.1 Burkholderiales bacterium
GATGCTGGCGCTGATGCTCACCGCGCCGTTCCTGCTCACGCGCTACTGCTGGCCGTCGATGAAGCAACGCAAATGGGGGCGCGTGATCAATATCGCCTCGATCCATGCGCTGGTCGCCTCGCCATTCAAGGCCGGCTACATCTCGGCCAAGCACGGCTTGATCGGCCTGACCCGCACCGCGGCGCTGGAAGGCGGCGAGTGCGGGATCACGGTCAACGCGATCTGCCCCGCCTACGTGCGTACGCCGCTGGTCGACAGCCAGATCGCCGACCAGGCCAAGGCCAACAAAATGTCGCCCGAGGAAGTGATCGAGAACATCATGCTCGCTCCGGCAGCCGTGAAGCGCCTGATCGAGCCCGCGGAGGTCGCCGCGTTCGTCGCGTACCTCTGCAGCGAGGACGCCGGCGTAATCACCGGCGCCGCCCTGAGCATGGATCTCGGCTGGACGGCGCGCTGAACCTGCGACGCGGCAGTGCGTGCCGGGCGGAACCGCCGCCGCGCCTCGGCGGTCAAGGAAAAAGAGGGGCATGCCGTTCAACCGCTCTTTCGTACGGGACGCATCAGAGGAGGCAACCATGAGCAGCCAACCGAAACCATGCAGCAAGTGCGATGGCGAAGTCTCGCTCGCGACGCTTGACGCGTTCAAGGGCGAGGAGGCGGGCGTGCGCGTGACCGTCAAGGGCATGCCCGCGTATGTCTGCAAGGAGGGGCACAAGCGGTTCGTGTCGCCGGATTTCAGCATGCAGTTCCTGGACCGGCTGCTCTCGAGCGAACAGGTGCTGCCGGCGCCGACCGCGCAGAAGCGCGGCCTGTTTCGCAAGCACTACCACTGCTCGAAATGCGGCGAGCCGCTCGAGGAGGCCTCGGCAGGTGCGGCGCGCGCCGAGCGTACGGTCGAAGTGAAAGGCGGGGCGCCCTTTGCGGTGACGATGGAATTTCCCGTCTACCGCTGCGGCAAGTGCAAGGCCGAGCACCTGCGCGAAAGCGACGAGGTCGCCGAAGCAGTGATGAAGGCCACCGCACACGCCTTCCGCGACGTCGACGTGCATCCGAGCTGAGCAGGCGCTCGCTTCAGCGCGCGAGCAACGCC
The DNA here is from genome assembly GCA_041635755.1 of Burkholderiales bacterium. GTDB lineage: Bacteria > Pseudomonadota > Gammaproteobacteria > Burkholderiales > SG8-39 > JBFKUL01. Next base: position 1,091 of record JBFKUL010000148.1, read on the forward strand.
TCGAGCACGGCGCGGCGCGCCTCGCGCGGCTCGGCTGCCAACGCGCGCACGCGCGCATAGAATGCCCGCAGATCGCCCTGAGCGTTCTCGAGCAACCGGCGGAACGCCGGCACGAGCTGCGTGTAGGTCGAGATCGAGACCAGCAGCGCGTTGTTGGGCGGCTCGGCGAACAAACGGTCATAGCCGGCAAAGCCGCCCCATGCGGCCTTGAGCGCCGCGTAGCGCTCGACGAGGCGTTCGTACTCGGCGCGCTTCGCCTCGCGCATCGCCTGCGGTGTGAGCGGCTGCGCATACAGCCGAGCAAGTCGCGCGCGCGCGTCCTCGATCAGCGCCACGAACTCGGTTCTGCGCTGCTGCGCGCGACGGAATGCGGCAAGCTCGTCGCCGCGGCCTGCGGCCTCGAGCCAGCGCCGCACGCCTTCCTCCTCGACCGCCACCGCAAAGGACTCGTTGAAGGTCGTATCGTCTTTCGCATAGGCCACCTGGTGCGCGAGCTCATGGAACAACAGCCGCGCGAGCTCGGTCTCCGGATAACCGATGAACGTCGAGAGCAGCGGATCGTCGAACCAGCCGAGGGTCGAGTAGGCCGGCACGCCGCCGACGAACACATCGTAGCCCTCGAGCTGAAGGCGCGCGGCATGCAACCGGGCGTCGTGTTGTGCGAAGAAGCCCCGGTAGCTGACGCAGCCGGCGAAGAGGAAGCATTCGCGCCGCGCCTCGACTGAAAACTCGGCGGCGGCAAAGACGTTCCACACGGCGTAGGCGCGGTCGAGGTCCGCGTAGCGCGTATAGCTCGCGTTGTCCGGCAGCGCGAGCTCGCGCACGGCAAAGGCGCGCAGGCGCTGCGCGCGCTCGAGCCGCTCCCGCAAGGCCTGCGGCGTCGATGGGTCGGCGAGCCACTGCTCAAGCGGCCGCGCAGCGCTCACGAGCGCGAAATGGCCCTGTACCGCCTGTGCGTAATAGCCGACCGAGCCACAGCCTGCAGCGAGCGCGAGCAGCCCGGTGCCGACGACGCGGTTAGCGATCGCCCGCATCGAAGCGCCCGCCGCGAAGAAACGCGGCGCACTGCGTTGCAACGCGCGACGACACCAGCATCGCCGAGTGGCTCACCGGCAGCAGCAGCCGCTCGCGCATGCCCTCGACCTCGGTCTCCTCGACGCGCACCACGCCATCGTTCGCGCCGGACAAAGGCCCGAGCGCGCGGCCGAGCCCGATCGGCGCCGTGCCGGCAATCACGCCGAGCGGCTCGGGGCGCGTCCAGCGCCTGCTACAGCCCTCGCCCCACAGCGCCGCGGACTCGCCCAGCATCCAGCGCCCGGTTCGAGCACGCGCCAGACGCCGCCCCGCCAGACTGCCCCGCGCCGGGGTTCCGAGCAGCACGACGGCGCCGATCTCGAGCGCGCGTTCGGCCTGCAGCATCTCGAGCACCACCAGGCCGCCGAGGCTGTGGGCGACGAAGCCCGCTGAGCCGACGCTGCGTGCAAAGCGCGCAAGGCGCTCGGCATGCGCCGCGAGCGGCCGAGTGCGACCAGAGTAGCCGAAAGTGTGGCACCGCAGGCCGCGACGCGACAGTCGCGCGCCGAGCAGGACCATCGCAAAGCCCGCCATCCACAGGCCGGGCACCAGGATCACTTCCCGGCTCGTCGTCATGGAGCGGGCATTGTAGGCCGGGAGCGCTTCCGCGGCCTCTTTGCGCCCCTGGTCGCGCACGCCCGCTCTGAGCCGCCCGGACGGTGGTACGCTCGGGGCACGCGACTGATCGACTTCTCATCCACCGCTGCGGGAGTCCATGCGCGACAAGGTTCGCAAGGTCGATTACTTCTCAATCACGGTGCCCGATCGGCCGGGCGAGACGTTCAAAGTGCTTTCGACCCTGGTCAGCGCCGGAGTCAACATGCTTGCGTGCACCGGCTTTCCGCAGGGCCGCCGCGCCCAGATCGATGTCGTGCCCGACGACTCGCGCAAGCTGACGCGCGCAGCGAAACGCGCTGACCTGCGCTTCAAGCCGAAGAAATCCGGCTTTCTGATCCAGGGCAAGGATCGTCCCGGCGCGCTCGCGCAGAACCTGGAGAAGCTTGCCGGCGCTGGCATCAACGTCACTGCGGTCGACGCCTTGTCCGCGGGCAGCGGACGCTGGGCCGCGATCCTGTGGGTCAAGCCCGCCGATACGCGCAGGGCAGGACGGGTGCTCGGCGCCAAGGCGCCGTAAGCTGCTCGGCTCGGCCACGAGCGCAGCCGCTGCGCGAGCGTGGGCATCGCCCGCGCGCACCGCGTGATCGTCATCCCGCCTTCGACGCGACCGCGAAAATCGCGCTCGCACGCACCACGCGCTTGCCTGATGCAACCAGGTAGCAGTTGGCGAAGGCGAGCCGTGAGCCGGTGCGCTGCACCTCGACCTCGGACTCGAGCCACTCACCGACTTTCGCCGAGCCGGCGTAGTCGATGGTCAAGCTCGCGGTGACCATCGCGGTTTTGCCACCCGTGCTTGCTGCGACGGCGTAGCCCAGCGCGATGTCCGCGAGCGAGGCGAGCACGCCGCCGTGGCAGATGCCGCGCCGGTTGGCGTGCTTCGGCGCGACGTGCAGGCCAAGGGAAACGCCGCGGTCGTCACGCCGCTCGTACACCGGGCCGATCAACTCGATAAATGCACTGATGCGCGACAGCGGCCGGAAGCCTTGTGGAACGGTCTCCATGGCGCGCGATTCTAGCCCGCGGCGCGCGCAGCGCCCGGAGCTTTGGCGACGAGCAGACGCGTGCCGATGGCGATGGCGGGCAGTCCGAACACCGCATAAGCCACCGCGTAGCTGCCCGAGACGCCGAGCACCAGGTTAAAGACCAGCGGCGTCACCACGACGCCGAGAAACGTGAAGAACAGGCAGCCGCCCGTGGCGGCCCCGATCTGCCCCGTCGGCGCGAGATGCGCGACTTCGGCGAGGTACACGCCATTCCATCCGACCGCGGTGGCCCCGAAGAAGGCGGCGAATGCAAACAGCAACCAGGTCGGCCAGCTGGGTCCGGCAGTGAGCGTCAGTAGCGCGGCGAGGCCCATGCCCAGGCCGAGCAGACCGAGCATGGTGCGCCGCGCGAACAGCCGGTCGGCCGCCACGCCCCAGAGCAGGCGACCGGCGACGCTCGCGAACTGCGAGACCGCCATCACCAGCCCGGCCAGCACGAGCGTCATGGCAAAGGTCTCGGTGAGGAAAGTCACCAGATAGGTCACCAGCGTGATCTGCGCGCCGCCGTACAGGAACGAGGTCAGCGCCATCTCGCGCAGCCGTGGCTCGCGCAGCACCAGACCGACCGGGGCAAGCGCCGTGCGCAGCGAAATCGGCGCCTGCGGATTAAGCTCGCGGTCGTAGCGCGTGCGCAACCGCCCGATCGCGAGCGCGAGCACCACGCACGCGAGGCCGATCGCGAGCGCGGCCGCCTGCCAGCCGGCGAGCAGGATCAGCGCCGGAACCATGGCGCCCGCGATCGCGCCCCCGGCCGGCACGCCCGTCTGCTTGATCGAGAAGGTGAGCGCGATCAACGACGGCGGCGAGGCGCGCACCAGGATTTGCGAGCTTGCCGGCGTGGTCGGCCCATAGCCCAGGCCGATGACGAACGCGCCCAGCACGACGAGCGGCAGCCAGCCGGAAGCCGCCAGCGCGAGACCGCCCAGGCACAGCGCAAGCCCGACCTGGCTCACGCGGATCGGCCCAAAGCGCGCCGACCAGCCGCCCGCGGTCACTGTGCCGACCATCGAGCCGAAATACGCCACGGCGATGAAATAGCCGATCGTCGAAGGCGACAGGCCGAGCGAGGGCGCCGCGACCGGCGCCATCACCGGTGCGCTATAGATGGCAAGCGCGACCAGCGTCTGGATAGCGAGCGTCGCCGCGAGCGGCAGCGCGACCTCGCGCAGCGTCGCCGGTACCGGCGAGGAGGCGGCGTCGCTCAAGTGCGCGTCAGCCGCCCTTGGCGCGGATCGCCCGCATGGTCTCGAGCACCGCGCGAGCACGATGCACGATCGGGTAATCGACCATCTGACCGTCGACCTGGATCGCCGCCGCACCCTGCGCCTCGGCCTGGTCGAACGCAGTCACGATCCGTTCGGCGCGCGCGAGGTCCTCCTGCGAGGGCGTGTGCGCGGCGTTCACCGGTGCCACCTGGTCGGGATGGATGCACAAGCGGCCCTGAAAACCGTTGCGCCGGCTGCGCTCGAGGGCACGCGCGAAGGCTTGCGATTCCGTGAGATGAAACCAGGGGCTGTCTACCGGGTTCTCCAGGCCTGCGGCGCGGGACGCGAGCACCACGCGAGCGCGCGCATGCGCGAGCTCGTCCTCCTCGAGCGTCGGCGTCAGACCGACGTCATGTCCGTAATCGCCGGCGCCGAACGCAATGCGCCGAACCCGCCACTCCCCGGCATAGGGGCGCAGCCGGTTCGCCTGCAGCACCCGCTCGATCCGCGCCACCCCCAGAGCCGTCTCGATGATCGGCATCAGGTCGATCGAGCCTTCGGCCAGTCCGCGCTCGCGCTCGAGATTCGCCATCAGCCAGTCGATCGCATGCAGGTCAGCCGCGCTTTCGACCTTCGGCAGCACGACGCCGTCGACGCCTTTGCCGATGAGCGCCACCAGATCGCCGTAACAGAACGGCGTCGAGGGTGCGTTCACCCTCACGTAGCCTCGACAGGCGCGCGGGCGCGCCAGCGCCTCCGCCACCGGCTTGCGGGTGGCGGTCTTCTCGGCGATCGCCACGGCGTCCTCGAGATCCAGGATCACGACGTCGGCGCCGAGCGTGAACGCCTTCTCCACCCGTCGCGCGTGGTTGCCCGGCGCGAACAGGAAGCTGCGGTTAACGGCCATGATCGCTCCTCGTTCTCATTTGTCCTTGCTTCCCAGCAGCGTCCGCGCCTCCCAGCGCGGATACGGTAGCCGCCACGTCGCACCGGCGAGCTCCGGCGGCCACACGATCTCGCGCCGACCTCCCTGGATCTGCACCACCGCAACGCGCGCGCCGCGTTGCACGCCGGTCTGCGGATCAATCCGGTGCGCGCCGAGCGGCGTTTGCGTCTCGAGCGCCGCCAGCGCCGCGCGCAGCTTTTCCTGATCGAGCGTCGCCGCCGTCCGCACCGCACGCTCGAGGACTTTCGCCGCAGCATAACCCTGGGCGGCGGTAAGCGACGGCGCGGTGGACCACTTCGTCGCGAAAGCCTGCGCGAATGCGGGGTTGCCGGGCGTGGCAAAACGCGGCTCGTAGGGGGACAGTCCGATCACCGCCTCGGCGTCCTGGCCGACGAGGCGCACGAAGCGGGGCTCCTCGGCCCCTTGCGCAACGAACAGCGCCGGCGCGTACCCCAGGCGCTTGAAGCTCTTGACCATCTCGGCGGCGCTGCGTGCCCCGCCAAACGCCACCCAGGCATCGGCGCCGGCTTGCTGCGCCTGCGCCACCAGCGGCGCAAAATCGCTTTGACCGGACGCAAAGAACGCCGGCTCGGCCACGCTCATGTTCAGGGCGCGCGCCGCATCGCGCAGGCCGCTGGCCATCTCACGCGAGGCGGGGTCGTCACGCGCGACCACGAACAGTGTGCGCAATCCAGCCGCGCGGGCGATATGGAGCAACCCGTCGCCGTAGTCGGTATAGGGCGCGGGCACCTGGAACACGTAGCGCGTGCCGGGCTTGTGCAGAATGCGCGCCGCGCCAGTGGCGTTGATCAGCACGCGCCGCGCGCGCTCCGCGGCCGCCGCCGCGCCGAGCGACGCCGCGACGCCGAAGGGGCCGAGCAGCAGGTCCGCCTTGTCCTCGCGAATCAGGCGCTCATAGATGCGGCCGGCCGCAAGGGCTTCCGAGCGATCATCCACCAGCCGCAACTCGACGCGCCGCCCCAGAAGCCCTCCGGCCTCGTTGACCTCGTCCTGCCAGAGCAGCAGCGCCTTGCGGTAGTCGCCCGAGAGATCGGCGAGCATGCCCGACTGGGCAAGCGATGCGCCGACCACGATCGCCGGATCGGCGGCCACCGCGCCGGCGCTCATGAGCGCGAAGAACAGCGCCGCAACGCGCCTCGCGCACGAGATCGCCGTCGCGAGCGCGCCCATCTCAGTAATCCATCTTGTCGTCGACCGAATGCCCGCGCATCGGAATAAGTGCCGAGCGCTCGAAGGTCATGAACACCGTGCCGTCGGCCTTCTTGCCGGTGGTGCGCACGGTGACGATGCCATGGTGCGGCCGCGACTTGGACTCGCGCTTGTCGAGCACCTCGGATTCCGAGTA
>JBFKUL010000149.1:0-7276 GCA_041635755.1 Burkholderiales bacterium
TCCCCGAGCTGGAACGGCACGGCGAACACCGTCGTGTGGTCCTGCGACGTGGTGCCGACGAAGTACGGCCCCTCGACCTGCCGCTCAGACTAAGCAGTCTTCGGTCACAATGAACGCCTCCTTCGGGAGGCGTTTTTTTTGATGCTGCGAGAAACCCTGTCCCGCTTGCTCGGCACCGTCGGTGCGGGCTCGTCTGCGTCGCGAGCGGCGAAGGGGCATTGGCGTGCCGGCAAGCCCGACGCGGCTGTTGCCTTGCTGCGCAAGCGCTGTCAGGTGGCGCCGCGGGATGCTGAGGCGCATGCGCTGCTTGGAGCGTTCCTGATCGAGCAGGCGCGCGATGTGCATGCGCGCGCTGCGGCGCGCCGCGCCGCAGCGGCCGGCTCGCCGGGCGAGCTTTACGGGGAGGCCGTGGAGCGCTTGCAGCAGGCTGCCGCGCTTGAGCCGGCGGCCGCCGCGCCGCGCCGCAACCTAGGCATTGCGCTGCGCGAGCTCGGCGAGCTCGGCGCGGCACACCTGGCTTTCGTCGAGGCACATCGCGTTGCACCGCAGGATCCGGACATCGCCGCGGACCTTGCCTTCAGCCTGCAATGCCAGGGCAAGACGGGGGACGCGATCGCGCTGTATGAGCGCACGCTTGCCGCGCATCCGGAAAGCGCCAATGCGCACGCCGGATTCGCACTCAGTCTGCTCGGTGCGGGCGACTACGCGCGTGGCTGGGAGGAATACGAGTGGCGGCTGCGCGTGTCGGGCGGTGGGATCAAGCGGGCATTTCCTTTTCCGCTCTGGCAGGGGGAGGATCTCGCCGAGCGCTGCCTGCTGGTGTACGCGGAGCAGGGCGTCGGGGACGAAATCATGTTCGCGTCCTGCTTTCAGGATCTGCTGGCACGAGCCGGCCATTGCGTGTTCGAGGTGAGCAGGCGCCTCGTGCCGCTGTTCACGCGCTCGTTTCCGGGCGCGACCATCCTGTCGCGCGACCTGAGCCGCATGCCGGATTGGACGACACTGCCCGCCATCGATATGCATATTGCCGCGGGCAGCGTGCCCCGGCTATTGCGCAACGCAGCGCAGAAGTTCCCGGCGCGCGACCGCTACCTCGTCGCGGACGATACGCGCGTACGCCACTGGCGTGCGCGGCTGGAGCGCGAAGGTCCGGGCGTTAAAGTGGGGCTCGCCTGGACGGGCGGCCTGCCCGGAACGCTGCGCGCGGCGCGCTCGTTGCCTCTCGAAGTTCTGCGCCCACTGGTCGCTACGCCCGGTGCGACGTTCATTGCGCTGGAATTCCTGGATTGCGATGCCGAGGTTTCGGCATTCAACCGCCCGGGCGATGCTCGTGTGCACTGGTGGCCCGAGGCCGTCAAGTCGATCGATGAGACTGCGGCGCTCGTTTCCGCCCTCGATCTGGTGGTCAGCGTGACGACCGCGACGGCGCATCTCGCCGGCGCACTGGGTCGCCCGACATGGGTGCTGGTACCGACGGTTCCGACGTGGCGGTACATGTGGCAAGGCGAGCACATGCCCTGGTATCCGTCGATGCGCATCTTGCGAGGGCAGGGCGACGTTGAGCCGCAGTCGCTCGTGAAACGCACGCGAGAGGCGCTGGCCGCTTTCCTGCGTGCAAACTAAGTGCTTGGTTACTCGAAGCGCAGCGCTTCGACCGGATTGAGGCGCGCCGCCTTGCGCGCCGGGTAGTAGCCGAAGAAGACGCCGATCGCGAAGGCGAACGCTACCGCGAGCACCACCGCCGTCGGAGAAAGCAGGACCTGCCAGCCGGCGAAGCGGGCCACGGCCATCGCCCCGCCAATACCGAGCACTACACCGATCAATCCGCCGATCAGCGACAGCGTGACCGCTTCGACGAGAAACTGGCCGAGAATGTCGCGCGTGCGCGCGCCCACGGCCATCCTGAGGCCGATTTCGCGCGTGCGCTCGGTGACCGAGACCAGCATGATGTTCATGATGCCGATGCCGCCGACGATCAGCGAGACCGAGGCCACGGCCGCGAGCAGCAGGGCAAGCACCCGACTCGAGGCCTCCTGCGCCGCCATCGCCTCGGACAGATTGCGCAAGGAAAAGTCGTCATCCGTTCCGGGCTGCAGCCGGTGACGCTGGCGCAGTAGGCGACGCACCTGATCCTCGATCACCTTGACGTCGTGTCCGTCTGCCACCTTGACCCAGACCGTGCTCACCGCACGCTGACGCACGGCGTGCGCCGCGCCCAGCACCCGGGTGCGTGCGGTAGCGATCGGTACGATTATCAGGTCGTCCTGGTCGGTGCCCCACAGGCTCTGGCCTTTGCCTTCGAGCACGCCGATCACGCGGAACGGCACGCGTTTGATGCGGATCACCTGGTCGACCGGATCGGCATCGCCGAAAAGCTGCGTTACCACAGTCTGGCCGACCAAAGCGACCTTGCCCGAGCCCGACATCTCCGCCGGCTCAAACGAGCGCCCGGAAGCGAGCGTCCATTGCCGCACATCGAGGTACTCGGGAGTGCTTCCATAGACCTGGGTTGCCCAGTTGGTGTTGCCCCAGATCACCTGTGCGCCGCCGCGCAGCGCCGGCGCGGCGAGCGCCTCGGGGATTTCGCGGTTGATGGCGATGGCGTCGTCCTCGGAGAGCGTGTAATTCGACCCCGTACCCAGGCGCACACCGCCCTGGGTGCGTGCGCCCGACAGGATCAGAAGCAGGTTTGAGCCCAGTGCTCGGATCTGCGCCTCGACGCGCGCCTGGGCGCCCGCGCCCACGGCAATCATCACGATGACCGCCGCGACGCCGATAATGATGCCGAGCATGGTGAGTGCGCTGCGCAGCTTGTTTACCGCCAAAGCGCGCAACGCGACGCGAAGCAGCGCGCCGAGGTTCATGCGACCGCCTGGTGCTCGTCCAGCAGCCGCGCCGCATCGGCCGCGGCTCGGTGCTCGTCGGCCACGAGATGCCCGTCGAGAAAGCGCAGCACGCGGCCCGCGAAGCGCGCGATGTCGGCTTCGTGGGTCACGAGGACAACGGTCATGCCCTGGCGATTCAGCTCCTGCAGCAATGCCATGATCTCGAGGCTGGTGTGCGAGTCGAGCGCGCCAGTAGGTTCGTCGGCGAAGATCAGCAGCGGCCGCATCACCAGCGCGCGGGCAATGGCCACGCGCTGCTGCTGCCCACCGGAGAGCTGCGAGGGGTGGTGGTTGGTGCGCTCGGACAAGCCAACCCGATCGAGCATCTCGAGGGCGCGGGCTCGACGGTCCCTGGCGGCCACGCCCGCATAGATCAGCGGCAGCTCTACGTTCTCCAGCGCCGAAGTGCGCGCAAGCAGGTTGAAATTCTGGAACACGAAGCCGAGGTGGCGATTGCGCACCGCGGCCAACGCGTCGCGCTCGAGATCGGAGATGCGCTGACCGTCGAACAGGTACTCGCCGCCGGAGGGCCGATCGAGGCAGCCGAGCAGGTTCATGAACGTCGACTTGCCGGAACCCGAAGGGCCCATGACCGTCACAAATTCGCCGCGCGCGATTTCGACGCTGATGCCGTCAAGCGCCCGGATCTCGTTGTCGCCGACCCGGTACACCTTCACCAGGTCGCGCGCGCGGATCAGCGCGTCGGCCATCAGAACAGCCGCGGCCGCGCCAGGCCTTCCCGCTTCTCCGCCGCGAGCCCGACGATCACTTCCGCGCCCTCTGCGAGCGTTCCCTCGAGCAGCTCGGTCGAACTGCCGTCGGTAAGCCCCAGCCTCAGCTCGACGGGCTTCGGCTTGCCCGCCTCTAGGACCCATACGCGTCCGGCGGTGGCGGTCGCCCTGCGCCCCGAGAACTCCGCGAGCAGCCGCTCGTAAACCGGTTTCTGCGCCGGCGTCAGTGCCTGCCCGATGCGCACGCGCGACTCTGCGCGCACGCGCTCAATCTGCTTGCGCCGCTCGGCGGCGTCGGAAAGCTCGCGCAGCTTGGCAATTCTCCGGCGCGTATCGGCAAAGATCTCCTCGAGCTTCGCCTTTTGCGTCTCGTCGGGCTTGAGCGCCTCGAGCAGTCGCTGGCCGAATTGCGGCGACGACTGCGCGCCACCCAGGGGCTCGTTCGCGCCGGTCACGGCAGCGTTCGCTTCGCCTGCCGGTCGTGCATCGTTCGTGCCGGTCGGGCGGAAACGCAGCGCGGCATTCACGATCTTGAGCACATCCTCACGTTGGTCGACGACCACGCGAACGTTGGCGGTCATGCCCGGCAGCAGGGCGAGGTCCGGGTTGACCGCAGAGATCACCACGGTATAACTGACCACGTTCTGAACGTTCTGTGGCGACTTGCGGATCTGGCGAATCTCGCCGGAGAAGTTGCGCCGGGGAAAGGCGTCCACGGAGAAGGTCGCCACCTGACCTACGCGCAGCCGGCCCACGTCGGCCTCGTCGATCGCCGCCTCGACCTGCATGTCGCGCAGATCCTGCGCAATGGTGAACAGCACCGGCGCTTGCAGGCTTGCGGCAACCGTTTGCCCGGCATCCACGTTGCGCAGGATCACAGTGCCGTCGACGGGAGCCCGGATCACGGTCCGCTCGAGATCCACCATTGCCTGCTTGAGCAGCGCCTCGCGCTGCTTGACCGTAGCGAGCGCGCTTGCGATTTGCGCATCGTTGACGCGCAGCTGCGCTTCGACCGCCTTGATCTGCTCGCGGGTGGCCTCGAGCAGCGTTCTGGCCTTGTCAAGCTCGGCGGGAGAAAGGAAGTTCTTCTCCACCAGAGACTTCTTGCGCTCGTAGTCGCGGCCCGCCTCGGCGAGGTTCACTCGCACCCGGCCGAGCTCGGCCTGCTGCGCGGCCTGTGCCGAGCGCTGCAACAGGACCGCGCTTTGCGCGGATTCGACGTCGGCGCGCGCCTGGGTGACGCGCAGCTCGAACGTCGACGGATCGATGCGCGCGATGACCTGGTCTTTCTTCACCGGCGTATTGAAGTCGGCCAGGATTTCCATGATCTGGCCCGAGATCTGCGAGCCGACCTGCACCGTGGTGACTGCGTTCAGCGTGCCGCTCGCCACCACCACCGCCTGAAGCGGTCCGCGCTCCACCTTCGCTAAACGGTAGGCCGGGTGGCGCTCGCCGCCGCTCGCCTGATACCACCACCAGGCCGCGCCCGAGGCTGCAAGGAGAACGAACGCGATAAGAGCCTTGGCGACGTAAGAACGCATCTCGGGAGTCGTATCCGGGCGCAGCGAATCATACCCGCATCGCGCCGCCTGCCGAGCCGCGTTTACACAGCGTTACCTCGTGGATCGATCGCTTACGCGATGCCCGGGTTTCCTTGGACCCCGGTGAGGCGCGGCAGGTTCAGTTTCGGTGTGGCGATGGTCTTGCGGTCTCGCAGGTAGCGCGCCACCACGTCCCAGACCGGCTCGCCGCTCGCGCCCTCGGCCACCGGCGCCCACCCCGCGACCTTGTACTTGCGGGTGGGATCGAGCGGTCTGCCTGCGAGCCGCATGTCGGAAATGCGCGCGCCAATCTTCTCGCGCGGATCGCACGCGTACTGCAGCCCGCCGACGCGCACCATGTCGCCGCCCTGCTGCAGGTAAGGGTCGGGATTAAAGAGGTTGTCGGCGACGTCTTCCAGAATCTCCTTGATCTGCTCGCCGGTGAGCTCCGAGAGCGTCGAATACGAGTAGGTGGTCGCGGTCTGGTCCATCAGGTGATCGAAGGTGATCGCGTCGCCCGGCAGCAGCGAAGTGCCCCAGCGGAACCCGGGGGAGAAGGCGATCTCGGCGCCCTTGACCTGCATCAGCGCATCCAGGATCAGCTGGTCGAAGGTGCCGTTGAAGTTGCCGCGACGGTACAGCAGGCCCTCGGTCACCGCAAGCGACTCCTCGAGCTTCGCCCGGTAGGGCGATCGCACCTTGTCGATGTACGCGGCCATTGCCGCATCCGCCGGCAGGAGATTCGAGAACACCGGCAGCAGGCGGTAGCGGAAATCGGCCACGCCGCCGTTCTTCACGTCGAGGTCGAGCACCGACAGGAACTTTCCGTTCGATCCTGAGTTGAACACCAGCGTGCGCCCGCCCGGGTTCGAAATCACCGAGGGCGCCGGCACGCCATCGTGCGTGTGACCGCCGAGGATCACGTCGAGGCCGCGCACGCGGCTCGCGAGCTTCAGGTCGACGTCCATGCCGTTGTGCGAGAGCAGCACCACGAGCTTCGCTCCTTTTGCGCGCACTTCGCTGGCGAGCTCCTGGATGCGCCGCTCCTCGATGCCGAAGGTCCAATCCGAAACCAGGTAGCGCGGATTGGCGATCGGGGTGTACGGAAACGCCTGCCCGATGATCGCGACCGGTACGCCGTTCAGGGTTCGCAGGGTGTAGGGCTTGAACACCGGGTCCTCGAAGTCCTTCGTCTTGACGTTCTGCGCCACGAACTCCATCGGCGCGAGCTCGTGCTCGACCGCCTGCTTGACCCGCTCCGCGCCGTAGGTGAATTCCCAGTGCGCCGTCATGATCTCGACGCCGAGCAGCTTCTGCGCGCCGATCATGTCCGCGCCCTTGGTCCAAAGGGAGGTCGCCGAACCCTGCCAGGTGTCGCCGCTGTCCATGAGCAGCGCGTGAGGGCGATCGGCGCGGATGCGCTTCACCAGCGTCGCGAGGTGCGCGAAGCCTCCAATCTTGCCGTAGCGGCGCGCCGCAGGCGCGAAATCGAGGTAGGTGAAGGCGTGCGCGAGCGCGCCCGAGGCCGGAACGCCGAAATGCTTGAGCAGCGCGTCGCCCACGAGGTGCGGCGGCTTGCCGGTCGCCTCGCCCACGCCCAGGTTGACGCTCGGCTCGCGAAAGTAGATCGGCAGCAGTTGCGCATGGCTATCGGTGATGTGGAGCAGCGAGACGTTGCCGAACTTCGGCACGTTGTAGAGCGCGTCGCTCGCCTGCGCGTGGCTTGCGCCCGGACGCAGAGTCGCGCCGGCGGCGGCTCCGAGGGCGAGGAGTCGGAGGAAATCTCGGCGGTGCATGAGTGAACTCGAGGTGAAAAAAAAGGGCCTGGCCGAGGCCAGGCCCTGCGGTTGCTTGCTCCGGCGTCCTATTTGTTCACCGGCGAGGCTGGATCGAGCAGGTACGCCACGACGTCCTTGATCTGCTTCTCGGTCAAGGTGCCCGAATACCCGAGGCGCGGCATCTGCGAGCAGGCGCTGTAGGCCTTCGAGTTGTAGATCTTGCCGTACGCGTAACGCTGAATTTCCATGCTGTTGCCGCGCACCTTGCCGAAACCCTTCAGGCTCGGGCCGAGCGTGCCGTAGGACTGCTCCTCGGGGGCGAGCTGATGGCAGTTGTAGCA
>JBFKUL010000150.1:0-7242 GCA_041635755.1 Burkholderiales bacterium
GGAGACGTGCCGGCAATCTTGTTTTAGGAGCGACTCGTTATGTTCAAGCAAAGCTTAGTGGCCCTCGCCTGTGCTCTGGCGTATGGAACGGCGCTGGCGCAAAACGTTCAACCTCAAGCAAGGCCATCCGCCCAACCCGCCCCGGCGGCCGTCACCGCACCGGCGAATGCGCCGACGCAGATCGCGGCGTCACATGAACCAGCGGCACCAGGCGGCACCTCGACGGGCGCGACACCCACGACTGCCGCCGCGACCACCACGGCCGGCACCGGGGCGGTTGTTGGAATCGCGCTCGGCGTTGCAGCAGTTGCCGCAGCGGGTGGAGGCGGCGGCTCGAGCTCAACCACCCACCACCAATAACTGCGGCGACCTCCCGTCCCCGCAGGCTTCACGCAACACCCGCATGGGCCCCTCCGGGGCCCATTCGTTTTGGGGCGCCAAGTTCAGTCCGCTTCGTTTTCGGTGTCGTTCCCAGTCGCGGCTTGAACGTCGCTTTCGCCGCTGCTCGCACCCTTCTTCGTCACCGGCGCCACGCGCTGCTCGATCGCTCCGAAAATCGAGCGTCCTTCAGCATCGAGCATGTCAATTTTCACCGTGTCGCCGAACTTGAGGAACGGCGTCTTGGGTTGACCGTGCTTGATGGTCTCGAGCGCGCGCTTTTCGGCGAGACACGCGCAGCCTGCGGCGCGCTCCTTGTTCGATACCGTGCCCGAGCCGACGATCGCGCCGGCGCCGAGCGGCCGGGTCTTGGCGGCATGCGCGATCAGCTGGCCGAAATGGAAGTTCATGTCCTTGCCCGCGTTTGGGTGACCGAGCTCCTCGCCGTTCACATGCACGAGCAGCGGCAGGTGAAGCTTTCTGCCGTCCCAGGCTTCACCGAGCTCATCCGGCGTCACCGCCACCGGCGAGAATGCCGTCCACGCCTTCGAATTGAAGAACCCGAAGCCCTTGCCGAGCTCGGCGGGCACGAGGTTGCGTAGCGAGACGTCGTTCAGCAGCATCACCAGCCGCACGTAGTTCGGCGCCTTGTCGCGCTCGACGCCCATCGGCACGTCGCCGGTGACCACCGCCACCTCGGCCTCGAGGTCGATGCCCCAGGCTTCGTCCGCGAGCACGATGTCGTCGCGCGCGCCGAGCATCGAGTCCGAGCCGCCCTGGTACATGAGCGGCTCCTTCTTGAACTCGGGCGGCATCTCGGCACCGCGTGCCTTGCGCACCAGCTCGACGTGGTTCAGGTAAGCGCTGCCATCGGCCCACTGGTAGGCGCGCGGCAGCGGCGCCATCAGCTGTGCCACATCGAGCTCGAAAGCCCGATTCGAGGGTGCGTCGTTGAGCTGGTTGTAGAGCCGCTCGAGCTGCGGTGCGCAGTACTCCCAGTCGTCGAGCGCGGCCTGCAACGTCGGGGCGACGTGGTCAGCCTTCTCGGCGTTGGTGAGGTCACGCGAGACCACCAGCAAAGTGCCGTCGCGCGTGCCGTCCTTCAGAGTGGCGAGTTTCATCTGACCTGGATCAAGGGAAGGAGCGAATTATCCCAGAACCGGCGCCCGCCTGCGCCTCGCGCGTGCGCGCTTCGACTATCATTTCGCCACTCGAACCGTGGAAAGGCGCCCCATGATCCCGCGCACGCTCTTCAGTCCCGAGCACGACACCTTCCGTGACAGCGTGCGCCGCTTCATGGAGGCCGAGGTCGTCCCCAACGACGAGCGCTGGAACGAACAGGGCTACGTCGATCGCGAGGTGTGGAAGAAAGCCGGCGCGAACGGATTCCTCTGCGCCAGCATGCCCGAGGAATACGGCGGCTCGGGCGCCGACAAGCTCTACAGCGTGGTGCTGATGGAAGAGCAGGCGCGGGCGAACTGCTCCTCGCTCGGCTTCGGGCTGCACTCCGAAATCGTCGCGCCGTATCTGCTGCACTATGGCAGCGATGCACTGAAGAAGAAGTACCTGCCGAAGATGGCTTCGGGTGAATGGATTGCGGCGATCGCCATGAGCGAACCCGCTGCCGGCTCCGACCTGCAGGGGGTGAAGACGAGCGCAGTCAAGAAAGGCGATCGCTACATCGTCAGCGGCTCGAAAACCTTCATTACCAACGGCTGGCACGCGGACCTCGTCATCGTGGTGGCGAAGACCGACCCGGCGAAGGGCGCCAAGGGTACGAGCCTCATCATCGTGGATGGCTCGATGAAGGGGTTTTCCAAGGGCCAGCGCTTGAAGAAGGTGGGCCTCAAGGGCCAGGACACCGCAGAGCTTTTCTTCGACAACGTGGAAGTGCCCGCCGAGAACCTGCTCGGGCAGGAGAACAACGGTTTCGTCTACCTGATGCAGGAGCTGCCCTGGGAGCGGCTGCAGATCGCCATCGCCGCGGTGTCGAAATGCGAGGCCGCGATCGGCTGGACGAGCGACTACGTGCGCGAGCGCAAGGCCTTCGGCAAGCCGGTGGCGAGTTTCCAGAACACGCGCTTCAAGCTCGCCGAGCTCGCCACCGAGACGCAGATCGCACGCGTGTTCGTCGACAAGTGCATCGAGCTGCTGCTCGCCGGCAAGCTCGACACCGCGACGGCCTCGATGGCCAAGTACTGGGCGACCGACCTCGAGTGCAAGCTGATCGACGAGTGCGTGCAGCTGCACGGCGGATACGGCTACATGTGGGAGTACCCGATCGCGCGCGCCTGGGTCGATGCGCGGGTGCAGCGGATCTACGGCGGCACCAACGAGATCATGAAGGAGCTGATCAGCCGCTCGATCGGGCTCGGCTAGAAAACCGGGGACGGACCCGGTTTCCTCCCGCTAACCCAGCGAAAAACACGAATATTGTCGAGGGTCTGTCCCCGATTCTCGCTGCTACTTCGTGCTGAACTGGTTTCTGAACCCGTCCCAGACCTTGTCGTAACCCTTCTGCAGCTGCGGCGACTTGAGCGCGTGCTCGGTGGGGCGGAACACGTAGCGGGATTCCCACATGAAGGCGAGCGTGTTCTCGATCTTCGTGGGCTTGAGCTCGGCCTTGCTCGCCTTGTCGAAAGTCGCGACATCCGGTCCATGCGCCGACATGCAGTTGTGCAGCGACACGCCGCCCGGCAAGAAGCCCTCGGCCTTGGCGTCGTAGACGCCGTGCACCAGCCCCATCAGCTCGCTCATGACGTTGCGGTGGAACCACGGCGGGCGGAAGGTGTGCTCGGCCACCGCCCAGCGCGGCGGAAAAATGACGAAGTCGCAGTTCGCAACGCCTGGCTGTCCGGAAGGCGAAGTGAGAACGGTAAAGATCGATGGATCGGCGTGATCGACGGTCACGGTGTTCACCGCCATGAAACGCGCGAGATCGTACTTGTACGGCGCATAGCGCCCGTGCCAGGCGACGACATCCAGAGGTGAGTGGTCGTAGCTCGAGGCCCACAGAGCGCCCATGAACTTGTTGACCACCTCGCACTTCACGTCCTTCTCTTCGAACGCCGCGCAAGGCGTGAGGAAGTCGCGTGGCTGTGCAAGGCCCTGTGCGCCGATCGGCCCGAGCTCGGGCAGTCGGAAGGGCGCGCCATAGTTCTCGCACACGTAGCCGCGCGCCTCGGACTCCAGCAGCTCGACCTTGAACTTCATGCCGCGCGGCACCACCGCGATCTCGCCGGGGGCGACCGAGAGCTTGCCGAACTCGGTGAAAAGCAGCAGCTCGCCGTGCTGCGGCACGAGCATCAGCTCGCCGTCGCAATCCATGAGGTAGCGCTCCGCCATCGAGCGGTTGGCGGCATACAGGTGCACCGCGATGCCGGACTGCGAAGCGGCATCGCCGCTTCCTGCGTAGGTGACGAGGCCCGCCAGGAAATCGGTGGGCTTCGAGGGCATCGGCAGCGGATCCCAGCGCAGCCGATTCGGCGGCGTCTCAGCTTCCACAAACGGACCGGAGCGGACCAGTCCGTTATCGATGCGCTTGTACGGGGCATGCATGGCCGAAGGCCGCATGCGGTAGAGCCAGCTCGAAAGATTCTCGTGGCGCGGCGCGGTGAACGCGGTGCCCGAGAGCACCTCGGCGTACAGGCCCTTGGGTGCCCGCTGGGGCGAGTTCTGCCCGACGGGCAGCGCGCCGGGAACCGCTTCGGTGGCGAACTGGTTGCCGAAACCGCTCTGGTACTCGAGCACCGGGCGCGCGGCGTTCTTCGGCGTGGTGCGGGCGGGGGCGGTGATGATCATCGAGCCTCCTTGAAGGATGGCTCTATTCTAAACGGGGTACGCTGCCAATTCGCGAAGCTATCCCGCTGCCGCGCCGCGCGGATAGATGCATGCCGCCGACTGGTATCCGCGCCTGGTCATGTCCACGGCGATCTGGTCGCACACGGCGCGCGCTTTCTCGCTAGGGCCTTCGACTTTCATATGCAGTCCGGGCGAGACCACCATGTAGTACGCCTCGCCGTTGCCCTTTGAAAGCGCGAGCTCTGTGCCGTTGAGCTCCCGCTCGCAGCGCGCGTAGAGCACCGTGCAGTCCTTGCACGCGCCCTTAACCGGGTCGAGAAAACGGTTGTTCGCCGCGCCGCAGGCACTGCGCGCATCCCGAACCGTTTGTACGATGGTGTAAGTGAAACCATCCGGGGTAGTCACGCGCGCCACCGGGTAATAGCTCTGCGCCTCGACGTGTAGATGCGCGATTACTCCCGCCACGGCGAGCAGCACGACGATCAGGACCGCCTGCCTGTACTTCAGGGACTTCCCCTCCCAACGCAAATGAAACCCGCCTTTGCGGCAGGAATCAAGATATTGGGCCGCGTGCCCGGGTTGTCCCGCCACTTCTTACAGACAGGGGGTCCACTCGGTGGGGTCGTCCCAGAGCACCTCGCCGCGGCGGATTCCTACCCCGCGGATCATGTGCCCGTATCTGCCCGGATTCTCGATCCGCACCCCGACCTGGGCTTCGTTCACCGCCGCGACCACGCCGTCAATCCATTCGTGGTTCGCGATCCCCATCTGCATGCGCCGGCACACCTTCTGCCCAATCTTCTTCACCGCCGTTCGCGCCTCCTGCTCGGACGTGGCGCGGGCCGCCATCATCGGCGTGGGCGGCCCGGTAATGACGTCGTTCTCCCAGGTCCCGGAGTACACATCGCCGCTTGCCCAACGATAAACGCCAAAGCCGTGCCTGCGATCAGCTCGGTACGCGCCTTCGTACGATTCGCCTTGCCAGGCCCCCCGGCCCCAGACGTACTTTCCGGTGCCGTGCTTGAAGTCGTCGGCAAACTCGCCCTCGTAGCGATCGCCGTTCGGCCAGGTCTTTACCCCGCGGCCGTGTTTCTTGCCCGCCTTGAATTGGCCGCTGTAATCGGCGATCCCGCTCGAGATTCCCGTGCCTTCGGCGAGCCCGTTCTTGCATGGCCCGGAATAAGCGCCCTGCAGCTCCGGATCGAGCACCTTGCAATTCTCAGCCGCAAACGCGCGGGGCGTGCCGACCGCAAGCGCAAACACGGCGGCGAGCGCCCACCCCATGCTTTCCCGCGATGAAAGGCCATCGCTCCACCAGAAACGAGTGTTCGTCATTCCGTCACCCATAACATTCCTACCGACTGTGGTCCCACCAGCACCTGAGCCGATCCTTTCCTGGTCCGCGCTTCGCGCCGCGCCTCCCACGCAAGCGAACCGAGCGTATAGCCTATCACCGAGCCTGCCACCGTGTCGGAGACCCAGTGCTCGCGACTGCCCACCCGCGCGAGGTTGGTGAGCGCGGCCACACCGTAAAGCCAGTTGGCGCCGAACTCGCGTGCGTAAGGCGTAACGGCTGCCCACATCAGCGTCGTGTGGCGCGACGGGAACGACTTGAAGCGGTCCTCCGAGCTGCCCGGCTCGAACTCGGCGCGCCCCAGGCCCGCGGTGGGCCACGCGCGCCCGACCGCGTACTTGATTCCTTCGGTCAGCAGCAGCGCGCCCGCGCCCGCCTCGAGCGCCGCCACCCCCGCGTCCGAGAGCCGCGGTCGCGACTCGTCGAAGGCCGCAAGCCCCGAGGCACCGAGCGCGAGGAGCGGCAGCGCGTCGCCGAACTTGACCCCGTCCTTCACCCACCGCGAGTCGCGGTGCCGGTCGGCTTTTTCGAAGGCGCGTTTGTCGAGCGAAGCCGAAGCGAGCGTGATCGCCGTGCCGAGGATCGCCGTGCCGACCCAGTCGACCTTGCCCGCGGCGCGCCGCATCGCGAAAAGATCTTCGCCGACGAACTCCGGCCAGCGGCGCTCGCGCACTCCGGTACCGAGATTCGGCAGGTCGTAGTCGTCCTCGCGATCGCCCAGGCGCACCATCCCATCGTGCTCGTGCAGCTGCAGCACCGAGCGCTCGGTCATGCGGTAGAGGTCTCCGGGCGAGGCCACCATCTGCCCGACGTCGCGCGTCCAGGGCGAAAGCGCAAATCCCGCGCTCGCGCGCGTATCCTGGGTGAGCAGCGGATCGAGCGGCATCGCCATGAAGATGCCCTTGTCGCGATACGGGTTCGAGGGCGAACCGGGCGAGGTGATGTCGTTGCCGTTGGTAAAGGTGTACCACGCACCCACCTCGAAGCCGGAGGCGAAGCGCCGTTTCATCTCGAAGCGCACACCCTCGTCCTTGGCGAGAAAGCGCCCCGCGCGCGCCGTGGCGGTGACCCCCTGCGCCATGCGGTAGTTGAGCGAGGCGATCGCGGTGAGCGTGGAGTAGTCCCGGTGCCCGAGAAAGCCTCGGAAGTCGCGCTGTTTTACCCAGTCCGCGGCGACATCGAGCGCCCAGCGCCCGTCGCGCGGCAAGTAGAGCACCTGCCCGCCGAAGCCGCTGTACATCTCCTCGTAGATGCCCGCCGAGAGCCGCGTATAGACGCGCTCCGAAGGGTGGTCGTACTTGTTCGCCAGCAGCCGCAGCAGCTTCAGGTCACCGCCGCGCTTGTACTCGGCGACGTCGGTGCGTACGCGCGGCAGCAGGCTGTTCGAGGGCTGGGTGACGTCGCTCACGTTCTCCCACAGGGTGAGCTTCACCTCGGTGTTGAGCACGAGGCCGCGGCCAAGCGGCCGGTCGTAGAGCGCGACGGCCGACAAATCAGCTTTCAGCGCGCCGGCCGGATCGTTGAAGTAAGTCGAGAGCCCGGGGCGCACCAGCAATCGCCCACCCAGGATTTCGCCGCTCAATGCAATCGCATGCGGCCCCTCGCGGCCGAGCACCAGGCGCTCGGGCAGGGGCTCCTCGAAGGCGGCGAGCGCCTCGTTCCGGTCCGCCTGCTCGCTTCGCGCCCCGGGCTTCGCATAATCGATCGCC
>JBFKUL010000151.1:0-7195 GCA_041635755.1 Burkholderiales bacterium
GCGGCCATGGAGTACCTGCGCGGCCTGCGCGCACTGTGCGACAAGCAGCAGTGGTTGTTGATGCTCGACGAGGTGCAGTGCGGCTTTGGGCGCACCGGCCGCTGGTTCGTATACCAGCACGCCGGCGTACTGCCGGACGTGCTGCCGCTCGCCAAGGGCCTGGGCTCCGGCGTGCCGGTGGGCGTGTGCGTGGTGGGCGGCCGCGCCAGGGGCGTGCTCAAGCCCGGCAACCACGGCTCGACCTTCGGCGGCAATCCGCTCGCCTGCACGGCAGTGGGCGCGACCATCGACATCATGCGCGAAGAGCGCTTGCTCGAGAATGCGCAGAAGGTCGGGGCGCTGATCCGCGAGGGCATTGCGGCCCAGCTGAGCGGTACGCCGGGCTTCTCCAGCGTGCGCGGCATGGGGCTCATGATCGGTATCGAGTTCGATCGACCCTGCGGCGACCTGGTCGGGCTGGCGCTCGAGGCAGGACTGGTGATCAACGTTACCGCGGAAAGCGTCGTGCGCATGTTGCCCGCGCTCGTCATGAACGAGGCCGAAGGTCGCATGGTGGTTGAGCGCTTCGTGACGGTCGCGAAGGCGTTTCTTGCCTCCACCGCGCAGCCCAAGGCCGCCGCGGCGCATTGACCAGGCCATCATGGCGCTGCGTCACTACCTGCAGTTCAAGGATTTGACGCGCGAGGACTACGAGCACCTGTTCGCCCGCACGCGCTGGATCAAGGACAAGTTCAAGCGCTACGAACGCTACTGGCCGCTCGAGGACCGCACGCTGGTGATGATCTTCGAGAAGCAGTCGACCCGCACCCGGCTCTCGTTCGAGGCCGGCATGCACCAGCTCGGCGGCGCCGCGATCTACCTCAATACGCGCGACTCGCAGCTTGGGCGCGGCGAGGCGGTCGAGGACGCCGCGCAGGTGATCTCGCGCATGTGCGACGCGGTGATGATCCGTACCTTCGATCAGGACATCATCGAGCGTTTCGCCAGCCACTCGCGCGTGCCGGTGATCAACGGGCTCACCAACGAGTACCATCCCTGCCAGATCCTGGCGGACATCTACACCTACATCGATCAGCGCGGATCGATCACCGGTCGCACCGTGACCTGGATCGGCGATTCGAACAACGTCTGCAACACCTGGCTGCAGGCCGCCGAGGTGTTCGATTTCAATGTGCATGTCTCGACTCCGCCGGGCTACGAAGTCGAGCCCGAGCGGGCCGGGCTGTACGGCACCGACCATTATGAGGAGTTCGCCGACCCGATGGACGCCGCCCGCGGCGCCGACCTGGTGACCACCGACGTGTGGACCAGCATGGGCTTCGAGGCGGAGAACGAGGCGAGGCGGCGCGACTTCGAGGCCTGGCGGGTCGACGCCGACATGATGCGGGTGGCGAAGAAGGACGCGCTTTTCATGCACTGTCTGCCGGCGCACCGCGGCGAGGAAGTGGCCGCCGAAGTGATTGATGGACCGCACTCGGCCGTGTGGGACGAGGCGGAGAACAGGCTCCACGCACAGAAGGCGCTGCTTGAGTTCCTGGTTCTTGGAAAAGTGAGCTCCTAATGGCAAGGAAGCAGAAAAAAGTGAGCAAGGTGGTGCTCGCCTATTCGGGCGGGCTCGACACCTCGGTGATTCTCAAGTGGCTGCAGGACATCTACGGCTGCGAGGTGGTGACCTTCACCGCGGACATCGGCCAGGGCGAGGAGCTCGCCCCGGCGCGCAAGAAGGCGCAGATGTTCGGTGTGAAGGAGATCTTCGTCGAGGACCTGAAGGAGGAGTTCGTCCGCGACTTCGTATTCCCGATGTTCCGCGCCAACGCGGTGTACGAAGGCGAGTACCTGCTCGGCACCTCGATCGCGCGCCCGCTGATTGCCAAGCACCTGGTCGGAATCGCAAAGAAGACCGGGGCGGACGCGATCTCGCACGGCGCCACCGGCAAGGGCAATGACCAGGTGCGCTTCGAGCTCGGCGCCTACGCGCTGATGCCCGAGGTCAAGATCATCGCACCGTGGCGTGAGTGGGACCTGCTGTCGCGAGACAAGCTACTCGCGTACGCCGACAAGCACGGCATCCCGGTCGACTTCAAGAAGCGAAAGGGCGGCGGCGCCCCGTACTCGATGGACGCCAATCTGCTGCACATCTCCTACGAGGGCGGCGTGCTGGAGGATCCGGACTTCGAGCCCGAGGAATCGATGTGGCGCATCACAGTCTCGCCTGAAAAGGCGCCCGACCGCCCGGAGCACGTCGAGCTCGATTACCGTAGGGGCGACATCGTCGCCGTCAATGGCCGCAAGATGAGCCCTGCGCAGGTACTCACCGAGCTCAATCGGCTCGGCGGCAAGCACGGCGTCGGGCGCCTCGACCTGGTCGAAAACCGCTACGTCGGCATGAAATCTCGCGGCTGCTACGAAACCCCGGGCGGCACCGTCATGCTGCGGGCGCACCGCGCGATCGAGTCGATCACGCTCGACCGCGAGGTGCTCGCGCTCAAGGACGATCTCATGCCGCGCTATGCGCGCATGATCTACAACGGCTACTGGTTCAGCCCCGAGCGGCGCCTGCTGCAGGGGCTGATCGACGCTTCGCAGGAGCACGTCAACGGCACCGTTCGCCTCAAGCTCTACAAGGGCACGGTGCTGATCACCGGGCGCAGCTCGAAGAGCGACTCGCTGTTCGATCAGAGCATCGCGACATTCGAGGACGACAAGGGCGCCTACGACCAGGCCGACGCCGCCGGCTTCATCCGCTTGAACGCGCTGCGCATGCGCATCGCGGCCCAGCGCAAGAAGGGCAAGGCGCGCTGAGCATGCGCACGCTCACGCGCCGGTTCGCCTTTGCGGTGGCGGTTGCCGCGGGCTTCGCTGCAGCGCCCGCCGCCGCGGCGCCCTTCGCGCTGCAGCTCGGCGACACGCGCCTCGCCCTGGATGCACCGCCGGGATTCGCCGATACCGGATTCACCGGGTCGCCGCGCCTGATCGATCTTGCCCAGTCGCTCACCTCGGCGTCCAACAAGATTCTGCTGTTTGCGATCTCGGACGCGGACCTGCGCCGCTTCACGCTCGGCGACCCGCTCGAGATGCGCCGCTACATGATCATCGTGACACCGAAAGGCCTGGAGCGCGAATGGGTCAACCCGGCGCAGTTCGCCGCCTTTGTCGAGGACGCGCTGCGCGGCGCGGGCGCGCCGCCGCCCGATCGCAACTTCATCAAACACCTCGACGCGCAGCCACCGGGCGTCGCAAGCGTGCTCGCGGAACTGCGCCGCTCGAGCGACGTGGTGTCCGTGCTGCAGGGCACGCGCCTGCCCGCAGCGGGGCGCAGCGACGACAAGCCGCAGTACGTGCTATCGACCACCTCGCTCGTTTACCTTCGCGGCAAGGCGCTCAGCCTCGCCGTGTTCGCCGCGTTCGACGCGCCGCAGGATCTGCAATGGATCGAGCTCACGACGACGCGCTGGATCGAGGAGCTGCAGCGTCTGAACGCGCGCTGAGCTCGGGGCCGCCGGCGTTCAGCGCCAAGCTCGTTTTTTGCCCTGACTGTGCAGCTTTGCCTGTGGCCTTGCGCGGCCTCTCGGGTAGCCTTCAGGCTCGTCTGCCCGGAGGTCAGCCGGGCACTTCGAGTCAGGGGGATTTCGATGAACAGAGCGACTTACGCGATCGTGGCGCTGTCGGCCGCAGTGCTCGCCACCGGATGCGCCACCAGCCACCCGCAGAACGCCGAGGAGTTCCGTCAGGCCGTGCCCGGCGCGACCTTCGCCAAGGTCGAAAGCTTCGAGGTTGTCCGACCGTATCACGAGGTGGCGAGCACCTTTCGCAAGAAGGCGCCCGAGTGCCTGAGCGTGACGGTGCGCACCACCTCGCAGTCAAGCACCAGCTACCAGGTGATCGTCACGCAGTACAAGCCGACGGTCGTGATCACCGATAAGCGCGCCGAGGTGCACCTGCAGCAGCACCACAAGTCCGGCGTGCTCAAGGTCACCAAGGAACCCGAGGGCGGCTACTACCTCGTCGTCATGGACGCCTATCCGCTCGATCGCAGTCGCACCAAGGTCCAGCTCTTCGGACCGTCGATCGGGCACGACGTGCTGATCAACGCCATGAAGAGCTGGGCGACCGGCCAGAACGTCGGCTGCCCGGACTTCACCAAGAGCTGAGGGCCGCGATGGCACTTCGCATCGGCAAGCGCGGCGGGCTGCTGATGGTCGCAACGTTGCTCGCCGGCTGCGCTGGCACTACGCCGTACAAGAGCAGCGCGGAGCAGAACGTCCGTGTCGAGACCGTGACGCGCTCGGGCTCGACATTCTCGAGCGTGCGCGCCTCGCTTCACATCTACCGCGTAGAGCGCGGCTGCGAGGCGCACTACGCCGGTACGCTCGCGCTCGATCAGCCGCGCCTGACGGTCGGGGTCCCTGCCGGCGCGCCGAGCCTGCTGGTCTTCGGCTTTGAAAGTGGCGGGTTCCTGAGCAGCTCGAGCGGCTCGATGCGCTACGAGACGCTGCTGACGCCGCGGCTCGGACATCAGTACGAGATCAAGGTGCGGCACGTCGACGGCATTTACGACGTTGCGATCCACGAGAGCCAGCCGCCGCGTCCCGGCAGCCGGGAGATCGCACGCCGACTGCTCAAGTCCTGCGCCATCTGACGAGGCGACGCCGCGCGCGCGGCGTGTAGAATGCACGGCTTCGACTTTACCGCGCGCGAGCGCGCGAGGCCGACATGCCTTCATTCGACATTGTGTCCCAGGTTGACCAGCAGGAAGTCAGGAACGCGGTCGAGCAGACCAACAAGGAAGTCTCGAACCGGTTCGACTTCAAGGGCTCCGATGCACGAGTCGAGCAAAAGGAGCTCGAGCTCACCGTGTTCGCCGACGACGAATTCAAGCTCGGCCAGGTGCTCGATGTGCTGCGCGGCCGCATGACCAAGCGCAACGTCGATGTGTGCTGCCTCGAGCTCGGCAACGTCGAGAAGATCTCGGGCGACAAGGTCAAGCGCCCGGTCAACGTGAAGGTCGGGATCGCCCAGGAAAAGAGCAAGCAGATCGTCAAGCTGGTCAAGGACGCCAAGCTCAAGGTACAGACCGCGATCCAGGGCGACGCGCTGCGCGTGTCGGGCGCGAAGAAGGACGACCTGCAGGCCGCGATCCAGCTGGTGCGCAAGTCGGTGACCGACCAGCCGATTCAGTTCATAAATTTTCGCGACTGACCGGTCAGCCGGGGAAAGGAACAGGGAAACCTGCCGGTTTCCCGGGGCCCCGACCCCGGGGGCTCCCCGGAATAGGAACAGGGGAATCTGCCGGTTCCCCCGGGCTTCGACCCCAGGGGCTCCCCAGAATAGGAACAGGGGAACCTGACGGTTCCCCCGTACCCCCTCCCTAAATTATGCCGAGGCACCGCAGCATGGTGCGCGCAACATTCGTTGCGATTGGTGGGTGGCGGCGCGGGCGATGGGTTTCTTTAGCTGCGGGCGAGGCCTTCGCACCAGTGGTCGTAGAGGCGGTCGGCGACTTCGTGCAGCGCCTCAAGGCGGCGCTCGAGATCGTGCCGCATCGCTTCGGGCTGCTGCACGGCGGGGCTATTTGCGTTTGCCTCGATCTCGTTCCTGCCGAGCTCGCACCAGGCGCGAATCATCGCCTCGGTCATCTCGACGTGACACTGCAGCCCGATGTGCCGGCCGAGCGCAAACGCCTGGTTGGCGCAGTGCCGGTTGGTGAGCACGCGCGTCGCGCCCGGTGGAATGCTGAAGGTCTCGCCATGCCAGTGGAACGATTCAAAACGCTTGAGTTCGCCGAGCCATTCGCGCGCCACGGCGTTATCGGCGACTTCGACTTCACCCCAGCCGATCTCCTTGACGCCGTTCGGGGTGACGCTGCCGCCCAGCGCCTTCGAGAGCAGCTGACCGCCGAGACAGTGGCCGAGCAGCGGGATGTCGCTTCTCACGGCGTCGCGTGCCAGCTCGAGCAGCGGCGCGATCCATGGCAGATTGTCGTTGACGCTCATCGGTCCGCCCATCAACACGATGCCGGAGAAGGCACGCGCCTCGCGCGGCACCGCCTCGCCGGCATCCAAAGTAATAAGTTGTGAGGCGATTGAGCGCTCCTCGAGGTAGGTGGCAAAATAGGCCGGGCCTTCGCTCGGCGCGAATCGGGTGATGGCGACGGGTTTCATAGAGGAAAGCGCATGCGACGGCTGCATTGTATGGCGTTCCTGCTGTTCGCGGTCGCAGGTGGCGCGCTGGCCGCGGAGGTCAGCCTGGTGGGCGTGTTTCCCGGCAAGGCGGCGGTTCTGGTGGTCGATGGTGGCGAGCCGCGCAGCGTGCGCATCGGCCAGACGCTCTCCGGAGTCACCGTCATCGCGGTGGAGCGTGAGCAGGCGGTGATCGAGGTCGACGGCCAACGCCGCAACGTGGCGCTCGGCCAGCATTACCGAAGCGAGGAAGCCGCCGACACGCGGCAAAGCGTCGTGCTCGCCGCCGATGCGCGCGGCCATTTCGTCGTCGAAGGCGCGATCAACGGCGGCTCGATGCGTTTTCTGATCGACACCGGCGCTACCTCCATCGCGCTGCCGGCGGCCGACGCCCGGCGCCTCGGTATCGACTACCTCAAGGGGCAGCGCGGCATCACGCAGACCGCAAACGGCAACGCGATCGCTTACCGGGTGCGCCTTGACCGCGTCAAGGTCGGCGATATCGAGATTGCCGGTGTCGACGCAATCGTGCTCGACACCACGATGGAGTTCGCGCTGCTCGGCATGAGCTTCTTGAACCGCGTCGACATGCGCCGCGACGGCCAGACGATGACGCTGATCCGGCGTTTCTAGTACGGATCGTCCTTCTGCGCCGTAAGGCCGTCGCGCTCGTCGCGCGCGCCGGCCCTGGCGAGCGTGCGCTCGAGCTTCGCGGCAAGTGCCGCATCGATCTGGCGCAGCGCCCCAAGATCCTCCTGCGCCCGGGCTGTGTCGCCGAGCTGCGCATACAGCGTGCCGCGATACAGATAGGCCTGCGCAAGGCGCGGATCGAGCTCAAGCGCTCGGGCGTAGTGTCGCAGCGCACGCTCGGCATGCTGCAGGCCTTGCATGCGCAGGCTGAAGGCGAGGTTGTTGTGCGCTTCGGCGATGCGCTCTTCCAGCGCGAGCGCCTCCTCGAAGCGGCGCTGCGCCTCGGGGTAGCGCTTCTCGAGCATCAGCTTGACGCCGTCGTTGTA
>JBFKUL010000152.1:0-7130 GCA_041635755.1 Burkholderiales bacterium
CGACCGTCAACACGGTGCGCGATGCAGTGGCGCAGAAGCGTACCCGATGCCAGGAGCCGCCCTATGTCGGCTATGCGGCCTATCGCAAGGCCGGCGGCTACCGGTTGATCGCCGAGTGCTTGGCGGGCAAGCGCTCGCGCGACGAAATCACGCGGATCATGGAAGACTCGGGCCTGCGGGGCCTCGGCGGGGCCGGTTTTCCGGCAGGGCGCAAATGGCGCCTGGTCGCGGCCGAGCCCGCGCCGCGCCTGATGGCGGTGAATATCGACGAGGGAGAGCCCGGCACGTTCAAGGACCGCTGGTACCTCGAGCGCGATCCGCACCGGTTTCTGGAAGGCATGCTGGTTGCCGCGTGGTGTGCGGGGGTGAGCGAGATTTACATCTACCTGCGCGACGAATACGCGGGGTGCCGCACGGTGCTCGAGCGCGAGCTTGCGCGCCTCAAGCAGCATCCGCCCTGCGCGCTGCCGCCGATGCACCTGCGGCGCGGTGCCGGCGCCTACATCTGCGGCGAGGAATCCGCCATGATCGAGTCGATCGAGGGCAAGCGCGGCATGCCGCGCTTGCGCCCGCCGTATGTCGCGCAGGTCGGCCTGTTCGATCGCCCGACGCTCGAGCACAACATGGAGACCGTGTACTGGGTGCGCGAGATCGTCGAGAAGGGCGCGGCCTGGTTCGCCTCGCAGGGACGCCGCGGGCGCAAGGGCCTGCGCTCCTTTTCCGTCTCGGGTCGGGTGAAGAAACCCGGGGTGCACCTCGCTCCGGCGGGCATCTCCGTACGCGAGCTGATCGACGAGTATTGTGGCGGCATGCTCGACGGGCACGTGTTCTACGGCTACTTGCCCGGCGGCGCTTCGGGCGGCATCCTTCCGGCTTCGCTCGGCGATACGGCGCTCGACTTCGACACCCTGCAGGAGCACGGCTGCTTCATCGGCTCGGCGGCGGTGATGATCCTCTCTGAGCGCGACCGCGCAGCCGCGGCGGCGAGGAACGTCATGCGCTTTTTCAGGGACGAATCGTGCGGCCAATGCACGCCCTGCCGCGTCGGCACCGCGAAGGCGCTCGCGCTCATGGGCGAAAGGAAGTGGAACCAGCCGCTGCTCAAGGAACTCTCACAGGCAATGAGCGATGCGTCGATTTGCGGCCTGGGGCAGGCAGCGCCGAATCCCGCGCTGTCGGTGATGAAATTCTTTCCCGAAGAGATCGCGTGAGGTAAGCGATGGATCGAGCAAGCACGTCTCAGATTGCGACCCTGCCGATCGAGTTCAAGCTGAACGGCAAAACGGTCATCGGTCGACCCGACGAGCTGATCATCGAGACCGCGAGGCGCCATGGCGTCGAGATCCCGCATCTGTGCTACAAGCCGGGCCTGCGTCCCGACGGCAACTGCCGCGCCTGCATGGTCGAGATCAAGGGCGAGCGCGTGCTGGCGCCTTCATGCTGCCGTTACCCCAAGGAAGGCATGGAGGTCACCAGCGATTCGGCGCGCGCGCGTGCGTCGCAAAAGATGGTGCTAGAGCTTCTCCTCTCGGACATGCCCGAAGCGCACTATCGGGTGGACTCGGAGCTCGATCTGTGGGCCAAGAAGCTCGACCTGGGCCTGCCGCGCTTCACGGCACGCGAGCAGCCCAGGGCGGACCTGTCGCACCCGGCGATGGCGGTGAACCTGGATGCCTGTATCCAGTGCACGCGCTGCGTGCGCGCGTGCCGCGAGGAGCAGGTGAACGGCGTGATCGGCTATGCGTTCCGCGGCGAGCATTCCAAGATCGTGTTCGATTTCGACGACCCGATGGGGGCGAGCACCTGCGTCGCGTGCGGCGAATGCGTGCAGGCGTGCCCGACCGGCGCGCTGATGCCGGCGCGCGCCGCCGGATTGGCCGAAATCGACAAGACGGTCGATTCGCTGTGCCCGTTCTGCGGCGTGGGATGCCAGCTCACGTACCACGTGAGCCAGAACAAGATCGCGTTTGTCACCGGGCGCGATGGTCCGGCGAACCACGGGCGCCTGTGCGTCAAGGGGCGCTACGGATTCGACTACGCGCACCATCCGCATCGGCTGACCCGGCCGCTGATCCGCAAGCCCGGGGTCGCGAAGGGCGCCGACTTCACGGTCGATCCCGGCAACTGGTCGGAGGTGTTCCGCGAGGCCACCTGGGAGGAGGCGCTCGACGCGGCTGCGAGCGGCCTGAAGCGAATCCGCGATCAGCATGGGGCGAACGCGCTCGCCGGATTCGGTTCGGCCAAGGGCTCCAACGAAGAGGCGTATCTGTTCCAGAAGCTCGTGCGCACGGGCTTTCGCACCAACAACGTCGATCACTGCACGCGCCTGTGCCACGCCTCGTCGGTGGCCGCGCTGCTCGAAGGCATCGGCTCGGGGGCGGTGTCGAATCAGGTGAACGACGTGCTACGCGCTTCGGTGGTGCTCATCATCGGCGCCAATCCGACGGTCAACCATCCGGTGGCGGCGACCTGGATCAAGAACGCGGCCGAGCAGGGCGTCAAGCTGATCGTCGCCGATCCGCGGCGCACCGAGCTCTCGAGCCACGCGACCTATTTCCTGCAGTTCAACCCGGATACCGACGTCGCGCTGCTGAACGCGATGATTCATACCATCATCGATGAGGATCTGGTCGACAAAGCCTTCGTCAAGGATCGCACCAGCGGTTTCGAGGCCCTACGGGAGAACGCCAAGGCGTTCAGCCCCGAGAAGATGGCGCCGATCTGCGGCATCGCCGCCGATACGATCCGCGAGGTGGCACGCCTGTTCGCCACCTCCAAGGGCTCGATGATTCTGTGGGGTATGGGCATCAGCCAGCACGTGCACGGCACCGACAATGCGCGCTGTCTGATTGCGCTATCGCTGATGACCGGTCAGATCGGCCGACCGGGCACCGGCCTACACCCGCTGCGCGGGCAGAACAACGTGCAGGGCGCGTCCGACTCGGGCCTGATCCCGATGGTGTTCCCGGATTACCAGCGCGTCGACAACCCCGAGGCAAGCAAACGCTTCGAGGCACTGTGGGGCACGACGCTCGACAGGAAGCCGGGTCTGACGGTGGTCGAGATCATGGATGCCGCCTACGACGGCAAGATCCGCGGCATGTACGTGATGGGCGAGAACCCCGCCATGTCCGATCCGGACGTGGAGCACGCGCGCGAGGCAATGGCCAGGCTCGAGCATCTCGTGGTGCAGGACATCTTCCTGACCGAGACGGCGTATCTCGCCGACGTGGTGCTGCCGGCGACCGCGTTCCCGGAAAAGGACGGCACTTTCACCAATACCGACCGTATGGTGCAGCTCGCGCGCAAGGCGATCGAGCCGCCCGGCGAGGCCAAGCCCGATCTGTGGCTCATCCAGGAAATCGCGCGGCGTATCGGGCTTGCCTGGAACTACACGCATCCGAAGCAGGTGTTCGCAGAGATGCGCAAGGCGATGGACTCGATCGCCGGCATCACCTGGGAGAGGCTCGAGCGCGACTCGTGCGTCGTGTATCCGTGTGAAAAGGAAGGCGACCCGGGCGAGCCGGTGGTGTTCCAGACGCATTTCCCGACTGCCACCGGGCGTGCCAAGTTCGTGCCGGCCGACCTGATTCCGGCCAACGAGCGGCCCGACCGCGATTACCCGATGGTGCTGATTACCGGGCGCCAGCTCGAGCACTGGCACACGGGCGCCATGACGCGGCGCTCAGGTGTGCTCGACGCGATCGAGCCCGAGCCCGTGGCCTCGCTCCATCCGCTCGATCTCGCCGCGCTCAAGGCCAAGCCGGGCGCGATCGTCACCGTGGCGTCGCGCCGGGGCCGCATTTCGCTCTATGCACGTGCCGACGACGGCATTCCGCGCGGCGCGGTGTTCATCCCGTTCGCGTACTACGAGGCGGCCGCCAACCTGCTCACCAATCCGGCGCTCGACCCGTTCGGCAAGATCCCGGAATTCAAGTACTGTGCGGTCAAGATCACGCGGGGCGGTGCCGAGCCGGGAGATCCCGGCTACGGCAAGGGGCGCGCGCTCGCGGAAATGTACGGCTAGGGGCTGCAACCGCGCGGCGGTGCGCTTGACTTCCGTCAAGGCGGCGCGCAACCACGCCCTCCTATAGTCCCCGACTCTTCGAAGAACGAATCCGCAGGAGACCCCATGGCATCCGACATCGAAATTGCACAGGCGGCCAAACTGCAGCGCATCGCCAAGGTGGCGCGCGAGAAGCTCGGCATTTCGGAGGATCATCTCGAGCCCTACGGCCACTTCAAGGCCAAGATCGCGCTCGAGTACGTCGAGAGCCTGAAGGGGCGCAAGGACGGCAAACTGATCCTGGTGACTGCGATGACGCCCACCCCTGCGGGCGAGGGCAAGACCACCACCACGGTCGGCCTGGGCGACGCGCTCAATCACATCGGCAAGAAGG
Source organism: Burkholderiales bacterium (assembly GCA_041635755.1). Lineage (GTDB taxonomy): Bacteria > Pseudomonadota > Gammaproteobacteria > Burkholderiales > SG8-39 > JBFKUL01. The sequence goes on from JBFKUL010000152.1 coordinate 4,401, forward strand.
CGATGATCTGCCTGCGCGAGCCCTCGCTCGGCCCGGTGTTCGGCATGAAGGGCGGCGCCGCGGGCGGCGGTCATGCGCAGGTCGTGCCGATGGAAGACATCAACCTGCACTTCACCGGCGACTTCAACGCCATCGCGCTGGCGAACAACCTGCTTGCGGCGATGCTCGACAATCATATCCACCACGGCAACGAGCTCGGCATCGACGTGCGGCGCATCGCCTGGAAGCGCGTCGTGGACATGAACGACCGCGCGCTGCGCGACATTACCGTGTCGCTCGGCGGGCCGGGCAACGGCTACCCGCGCCAGGACGGCTTCGACATCGTGGTGGCTTCCGAGGTCATGGCGATCTTCTGCCTCGCGACCTCACTGGAGGACCTGAAGAAGCGCCTCGGGAACATCGTTGTCGGCTACACCCGCGAGCAGAAGCCGGTCACCGCGCGCGAATTGAACGCGCACGGCGCGATGACCGTGCTGCTCAAGGACGCGCTCAAGCCCAACCTGGTGCAGACGCTCGAGAACAACCCGGCCATCATCCACGGCGGACCCTTCGCCAACATCGCGCACGGCTGCAACAGCGTGATTGCGACAAAGTCGGCGCTCAAGCTCGCCGATTACGTGGTCACCGAGGCGGGCTTCGGCGCCGATCTTGGCGCCGAGAAGTTCCTCGACATCAAGTGCCGCAAGTCCGGGCTGCGGCCGAACGCCGCGGTGATCGTGGCGACGATCCGCGCGCTCAAGTACCACGGTGGCGCGGACCTGAAGACCATCAACCAGGAGAACGTGGCGGCGCTCGAGAAGGGGCTCGTCAACCTCGAGCGGCACGTCGAGAATGTGCAGGACGTGTACGGCATTCCGTGCGTGGTGTCGATCAACCGCTTTACGGCCGACACCGACGCGGAGATCGAGGCGTGCAAGGCGCGCATGGCGAAGCTTGGCGTGAGCGTGGTGCTCGCGACGCACTGGGGCGACGGCGGCAAGGGCGCCGCCGAGCTCGCCAAGATGGTGGTCGCGATGTGTGACAAGCCCGCGAAGCCCAAATTCGTCTACGAGGACAGCGACAGCCTATGGGACAAGATCGGCAAGATCGCCAGGCAGGTCTACCGAGCCTCGGAGGTGACCGCGGATGCCAAGGTGCGCGGCCAGATCAAGAAATTGCAGGAAGACGGCTACGGCAACTACCCGGTGTGCGTCGCCAAGACGCAGTACTCGTTCTCGACCGACGCGCAGCTGCGCGGCGCGCCCAGCGGGCATTCGATCAACGTGCGCGAAGTGCGCCTCGCGGCGGGCGCCGAGTTCATCGTCATGGTCTGCGGCGATATCATGACCATGCCGGGCCTGCCCAAGGTGCCCTCGGCCAACAAGATCGACCTGGTCGAGGGCAGGGTCGTCGGCCTGTTCTAGCACAGCCCCGCACACGTTTCGCGCGCCGGGTTTCTCCGCGCAACGGGGTGGCGCGTGTATTCCGATCGGCTTACACGCCGGCGCGGACCGGCAAAACGCCCCGCGCACCTCGTGTCGGCCGTGTAGAATCCGGCGCGATTTTCGACACCCTGCCAGCCCCACGACCACCGACGAGCGCACCTTGCCATGGAAAGTCTGACCTCCGTCCTGATCACGTTCTTTGCCAGCGCGGCCTTCGTGGTGATGGCCGGCATCGGGCTTGCCCGTTTCGGCGACGAGCTTGCCGAGAAGACCGGTTGGGGCACGCTCTGGGTCGGCACGCTTCTCGTGGGCATCGCCACCTCGCTGCCCGAGCTGACCGTGAATATCTCGGCCGTCTGGCTGGAGAACTCACCTGGCCTTGCGCTCGGCAACGTATTCGGCGCGAACATGCTGAACGTCTTCGTGCTGGGGACCGTCGCGCTGATCTTCGGCGCCTCGAAGATCTTCAGCAAGACGGGACGCGATACCGAGCTGCTGATCCTGATCGGCATCGGCATGGTGGGCGTTGCCGGTCTGGTGGCGGGCACCGGCGACCTCAAGCTCGGACCGACCAGCCTGGGCGGGCTGCTGCTGCTCGCCGGGTATATCGGGGGCATGCGGGTGGTCTATACCGCGGGGCGCACCCACATGCATCTGGAGGATATTCCGGAGCCTTCCGGCAGCGCGCGCAATGCCTGGATCGGGTTCGGCATCTCGGTGGCGGTGGTGATCATCGCCGGACGCTACCTTGCGGCGAGCGCCGATAGCCTGGCGGAAATCACCGGCATCGGCGCGAGCTTCGTCGGCGTGCTGCTGGTGTCAATCGTGACCACCCTGCCGGAAGGCTCGGTGACCATCGCGGCCAGCTTGCGTCGCTCATACGGCATCGTCCTGGGCAACGTGTTCGGCAGCTGCGCCTTCAACGTCTCGATCATCTTCTTTGCTGACCTGTTCCACTCGCCCGGGCCCTTGCTCCGCACCATGGAGCCGGCGCACTTCGTGGCCGCCGTGGCGGCCTTCGTCCTGATGAGCATGAGCTACGCGCTGCTCAGGAGCTACCAGAGTGGCAGAATGAAGTGGACCCGGACCTTTACGCCGATCATCCCTGTCCTCTATGTCGCGGCGCTGTACGCCGTGTTTACTCTCTCAAGGGGCTAGATAGGCGAAGCGCTGCGGCGCAACAGCGCGCGTCGATCCCCGGCGCGGAATCTTGACCGCAGTCAAGGCCCGGAAATGGATTCCATATCGAGAATGCGGGGCACGCTGGCGCAGACTGGCGAGCAAACGGGATATGATGAACGACCCA
>JBFKUL010000153.1:0-7100 GCA_041635755.1 Burkholderiales bacterium
AAAGTCGTCGCGCGAGTAGCCGAACAGATCGACGGTCATCTGGCAGCCGATCAGCTGAACATCCGACTCGATGCACGCCTGGCGCAGTTCGGCGACCTGCGCCACGCCCTTGTTCGCGATGGTCTGCTTCATGAGCGTGGTGGCGAGCGTCTCGAAGCCCGGCACCACCGCCTGCACGGCGTTCGGGATGTTCCAGTTGATGTCCTTGAACCACTCGGGGCCGAAAGGCATCTTCATCGGCATGCCCGGATTGCCGAGCGGGCTCACCTTGAGATCGCTGATGTCCTTTCGGAGCAGCTGCAGGCCGTAGAAGGTAAAGAACATCGAAACGTTCCAGCCGAGCGCGGCGGCGGTCGAGGCGAGAATGAACGGCGGGTAGGCCCAGTCGAGCGTGCCCTTGGTGGCGATGATGGTCATCGAGGGGGTCTTGTTCTCGCGCAGCTCGGCGAGCTTTTCCTCGAGCTTTTGCGGCAGCAACTCGTCGAGACGTTGCCGGATCAGGTCGTCGAGCAGGGCCTTGTCGGGTGCAGCGTCCATAGCGTGTCCTCCATGTCGACGGCGGGTAACGCTGAACTGTATATCCTTATTTACTTATATTCCGCGGGCCCGCCGTATGTGTAAATCAAAGCTTTTTATGGCCATATCCAAATTCGACTACAGACCCACCTTGAGGTTCTCCCCGTGCAGCTGGCGGCGGATCCCGGTCACGTCGCGCTTGGCCGGAGCAAACGGAAAGGACAGGATGTCCGTCGGGCTCGAGTCGCCGTAGGGCCGGTTGCAGGCTGAGACGTCGTCCTCCTTGCCCGGACAGCCGGAGGTACGGAAGGGCGTGCCCGAGGCGACGATCGGCTCGAGCGCCTCGTGCGGCAGGCCGAAGTCCCGCACGCACCCCTGCTGGTCGAACGCCATGGCCTCGAAACGCACACCGCGATAGTCGATGAGGTAGCGGGCGAGCTGCACCCGGCGCCACTGCCCGCGATCGACCGGCGGCCAGTCTTCCATCAGCGAGCCGCGCTCGGGAAAGAACGCGAACATGTGGTTATGGCCGCCCCTGTCGCGGATCTGCTGCGCCACCGCCAGGATCTCGCGCTCGGTCTCACCCATGCCGCAGATGAGATGTGCGCCGAACTTCTCCGGCCCGAAGATTTCCGCGGCCCACTCGAGCGTGCGCCAGTAGCGCTCGAAGCTGTGCGGGCTGTCGACGCCCTTGCCGCGCGTGCGCTCGAAGATCTCCGGCGTCACCGCGTCGAGCGCCACCGTGAAGATGTCGGCACCCAGGTCGCGCAGACGCACCAGGTCGTCCCGCTCCAGGGTGGTCGGGTTGGACAGGATCGAAACCGGCACCTGCGGCACGGCGCGCACCCATTTCTCGAGCAGCACGAAGGTGTCGTCGTTCGAGTTCGGGTGCGTGATCATCGAGATGCACATGCGCTGAAACCGCCCTCGGTCGGTGCCGCCTTGCATGCGCTCGAGCACTTCCTCGTAGCGCGCCGTGGGCCAGTCGACGCGGATGAAGTTGCGGTCGGCGTAGTCGCGCGCCTCCTCGCGGTGGCGCGCCAATCCGCAGTAGGCGCAGTTGGCCCGGCAGCCTTCCGGGTAGGTGACGAGAAGGTTCAGGCAGTGTGTGCATCCCGTGCGATGCATCTTGCCCGGAACAAGGCCCAGCGTAATCGCCGCCGCGGTGCTCATCTGCACGTATTCGGGCGAGCGCATCTGGGGCGTCTTGATGTGATAGTTCGGCCGGTAAAAGCGCACCGGCGTGGCACTGCCCGTATCGAAGTCCATGCGGCGCTCCCTACAGCTCGATGTCCACGCGGATGGCGTCGATGCCCGCCTGCGCGCACTTGTCGTCCTCGGCGCCGCCGGGCGCGCCCGAGACGCCGATCGCGCCGAGCAGCGAGCCGCCTGCCTGGATCATCAGGCCGCCGCCCACGGTGGCCACGCCTGGACGGTGACGAATGCCGCTCATCGGACCGCGCTCGCTCGCTTGCGCGAGCTCGCTCGTGTTGGTGCGAAAGCTCACCGCGGTCCACGCCTTGGCAGCGGCCATGTCGGGCGTGTGCGGCCCCGCGAATCGGTCGCGCAGCATCACCTGCGGCACGCCCATGCGATCGACCACCGCCACCGTGGCCTGGAAGCCGCTCGCCCGGCAGCTCTTCTGCGCCGCGAGCGCCGCCTTGAGCGCAGTCTCGGGCGTCAGGACGCGCATCTGGAAAGTAGCCTCGGCAAGGGCACCGACGGGCAGTGCGGCGAAGGCCAGCAACGCAACGGCGAATTTCTTCATGACGTTCCTCCTGGATGGTGGATCGGCCGGGATTGATCGGCCGCGTAGTACTCGTTGAAGGCGATCCAGCCGCCGCGGTGCGCCGCATCTGTCGCGGCCCGCGGCGTGTCCCAGATCTCGGCCATGCGGCGCCGCGCGACGAGCGCGCGCTCGAGCGCGGGGCCGAACTCCTCGCGCATCTCCTCCTCGTAGGCGGTGAGCGCGTTGCGCTCGCCCGCAAGCCAGCGCGCCACGGCGGCGCCGGCGCGCTCCCCGGAGACCACGGCCGGCGCGATACCGCCACCGGTAATCGGGTGCGTGAAGCCTGCGGCGTCCCCCGCGAACAGCGCTGCGCCAACGACCAGACGTTCGCGCAGTCCTCCGACGGGGATCGGTCCGCCGGTGCGCAGTAGCACCTCGCCGCCCACGCGGCCTTCCGCCGCAAGCGTTGCGTGCAGCGCTTCGAGCGGAACCTTGAGATCCGCCTCGAACGCCGGGTCCAGCCCGACGCCGAGATTGGCGACACTGCCCTTCGGAAACAGCCACGCGTAGCCGCCCGGATAGCGCGGGGAGAGCCAGATGTCGGTGTCGCGATGCTCGCGCAACAGCGGCACGGTGTACTGGCGCGTTGTCACCAGCGGCAACCGGGGCAGGTCCAGGCAGGCGGCGACCGCAGAAAGCGGGCCATCCGCGGCGACGAGCGCCCGATACCCGATCTCGCGCAGACCGCCCGCGGTGCTCACGCGCGCCGTGCGCGCTTCGGCGTCGACGCTGCGCAGCGCGCTGTCGGTCCAGAGCAATGCACCCTCGCCTTGCGCCTGGCGTGCGAGCGCCTGGTCGAAGCGGTCGCGCCGGATCATCAGCCCGGCGAAGCCGCGCGCGCTGCGTGCGCCCGAAGGCAGATAGGTGGACATGCCCTCGATCGGCTGAGCGCGCACCTCGCCCTGCGCGTAGCGCCCAAGCGGCAGAGGGATGAACTCGGCGCATTGCACCGGAACACCGACAACCTTCTTTTTCTCGAGCGCGATGACCGAAAGACCGGCCCGCGCCGCAATCGCGGCGGCGCTCGCGCCAGCCGGGCCGAGGCCCACCACCAGCAGGTCGCAAGCGCGCGCGGCCATGCTCAGGCGGCCCTCTCGGCGAGCGACACGCCAACCCACTCGGGACTATCCATTTCAACGAGCGCGGCCGCGCTGCGCCGACGCTCCGCCTCGTTCAGCTCGCCCGACTCGATGGCAACGCTGAACTCGCTGCCGAAAGCCTCGATGAATGCCCCGCGCAACGCCGCGGGCGACGGCAAGGTGCCGAGCAGCTCGCGCAGATTGACGATGCTCGCGCGTGCGCCGGCGAGCATGGCCTCGTTAACCTTGCGCGAGGTCGCTGACAGGGCGCGCAGCATGCGCTCGATATCGAAGTCCATCAGCAGCGTGCCCTGGTACATGAGCGCGCTGCCTTCGATCGCGCCGCCGGTACCGGAGAGCTTGCGGCCCGCCACCACCAGATCGGTCGGCGCGCGGTACTCGGCTTGTGCACCGAGCGTACACACAGCGCGCGCGGCCGCCTTGCAGATGCGTTTCGAGATCGCCGGCATCTCGGCCGCCCCGACCTCGGCCCTGTCCAGATAAAGCTCCCAGCCGAGCACGTTCTCGTCCATGTAGATTGCGCCACCGCCGGTGATGCGCCGCTGCACCGCAACGCCCTGCGCCCGGCAATAGGCAAGGTCGAGCTCCTTGGCCGGATCGCCGTGCCGGCCGACGAGCGCCGAGGGCTTGAAGCGCAGGAAGCGCAGCGTGCTGGGCGCCTCGCCCGCCTGGCGCGCCTCGAGCAGTGCGCGATTGAGCGCCATGTTCTCGGCGGCGCCGAGCACTCCAGTGTCGATCCAGCGCCAGGACCTCGCCGCCATGCCTATCCCGCCACCACGGGGATTCTGGACAGCCGGCCCGCGAGCTTGCGGCGCTCAGCCTCGACCAGGAGCACAGGGTCGACGCACGGCGCGGCCGAATCCTCCATCGCGAGCACTTCCTCGCCCACGGCGATAGAGCAGCACGCCGGTGTCACCTTGACTTCGTGGCCGAGCTTGAGCGCGAGCTCCACAGTGCCGTCGGCAGGATGCGCAATTCCAGCGAGCCCCGCCATCACCGCGTAGCTGTCGATCTCGAGCTTGGCGCGCCCGGCGGGCCGCGCGCAGCCGAGCAGCACCGGCAGACCGGGCAACGCAGCACGCGCATCGAGAAAAAACGCGCCGACTTCGCGCGAGGTGGGCGTGGCGAACGGACGCTTCGCGGGCGCGTAGAAGGGCATCACCACTACGAGCACCAGCGCCGCGGGCCGGTGGCGCGCGATCATTTCGAGCGCGTGCCATTCGCCGAGCAGGCGCCCGTAGTGCAAGCCGATGACGATGTGCGGCACGACCTTCATCGACGTCGCGACCAGATGCTCGAGCGAGCGCTCGAAATCCATCACCGGCCGGCGCAGGTGATAGACCTGCGACACCGTATCCTGCGCCCCGATCACGTCGAGCATCGCGGCATCGACGCCCGCTTCCTCGATCGCCTTGGCCGCGTCGCGATCGACCAGCGCCGTGTGCATGGCGATTCGGAACTGCGGGAACGCATCCTTGATGCGCCGCACCGTAGGCAGGAACGGCCCGTACTCCACTTCGTCGCGGTGGTTCGAGCCGCCCGTGAGCAGCATGCCCTTGGCGCCCGCCTCGACCTGTTCACTGACAACACGCCACAGGGCATCGGGGGTGGTCGCCGGGATCATCGGCTCGAGAATCTTCGCCTTGCAGTGATCGCACTGCAGTTTGCAGGCGCCGCCCGTGATCGACACCGCCGGCCAGGCGCTCTTTCCACATGAGGAGATCTCGCTCGAGGCGTAGGTCTTGAAGGTCGGCGTGTAGAAGTTGATCCCGCGCGCGCCCGCGGCCTGCCGCTCGAGCCGGGCGATCAGCTCCGCGTCGAGCCGCGCCGCCTCGAGCGCCTCGATGCCTGCCGCCACGTCTGCCCAATGACTCACCGCCCCCCCTTTGCTCGCATCTCCTCCACGCGTTGTTCCTGCAATCGATTCACCGGCGCGCTTTTCCAGAGCGTTGAAGTTGCATTGCGGAACGTCGTCCCACGTTGCAACGTCTCGTTGTATTCAACATCCCGCGAAGCCGTCGGCGGTCATCTTCGCCTCGAAGGCCTGCGCGACCGCCGCTCCGGTAACGAGCGAGCCCGAGTCGCCGTCCCAGTTGCTCGGCTTGAGCTTGACCATCCAGCCGTTGCCGTAGGGGTCGGCATTGATCGTCTTGGGACTCGCGCTCACCGCGTCGTTCACGGCGACCACTTCGCCCGCGACCGGCGATTTCACCGGTCCGACCCACTTGCCGGACTCGACCGTCGCCGCGGACTTGTTGGCGTCGACCGAGCGGCCCACTTTCTTCGGCGTGTAGGCCACCACCTCGCCGGCAAGCGCGCAGGCGTAGGCCGTCATGCCGATCGTCACCGTGCCATCGGCTTCCTTCCTCGCCCAGACGTTGTTCTCCACGTTGTAATACAGATCATCGGGAAGGTTGCAGTTCTTGACCGACGCCATGCGTCCTCCTCAAAGACTCAGAAAAAAAGCACCTTGTCGCACTCCAGGATCATGTCGGCGAGCGCGCCGCCGCTCGAGACCTCGTCGATCTCCGGAATCAGATCGCCGAGCTCCATGTCGTAGCCGGGCAGCGCCGGGCGACAGGCGTGGAACTTCACTCCTGCGGACTTGGCTTCGCGCATGAAGTCGATGATTCTTTTCCCGCCTTCCATCGCCGTCAACCCCTCGGCGACGCCCGCCTGGACGAGCCTCACGCCTTCCATGGTAAAGAAGATCGTCACTTCCGCATCCATCGACGCGAGCAACGCGCCCAGATAGAACGGCGTGGCGCAGCGGCTCGCCTGGGCCGGGCCGCTTGTCATGACGATGACCACGGTTTTCTCGTCGTGGTCGAGATAGCGGCTGGCGGGTGCGGTGGCGCTCATGGCTCTGTCAGCTCCTTTTGCATTCGATCCCGTCGCTCTTGCAGCGCGCGCAATATCCGTCGCGCGCGCCCGCGCCGGTGACCAGTCCCGCAAGCGCCTGATCCGGTGCCGCCTCGGGCCGCACTTTCGCGATCCATTCGCCATAGGGATCGCGGTTGATGCGCTCGGGCGCATCGAGCACCGCCTCGTTCGCCGCCTCGATCGTACAGTCGAACGGGTTGGGTACCGGCCCGGCCCACTTGCCGGTTTCGACCGTCGCCACGGGCTTTCCCCGCGGCCGCCGGCTGCCGGGCTTGCGCACTCTGACGTGCATGATACGGCCTGCCTTGGTCTGCGACAGATCGGTCATGCCGATGCTCATCGTCCCGCCAGTCTCGACGCGCACCCAGATCTGGAACTCGGCGTCGTAGTACAGCTCCGGATGGAACTCACAGTTGTTGCAGTCCATGGGATCGGCCATCACGATGCGGGGCGCGCAGCGGCGGATTCACCTGCCCCCGGCTGCCGCGTCCGGCCGCCCCATCCTCTCAGATCACGCCCTTCTCCGCCAGAAAGTCGATCGAGTCCGAGACGTTCTCGTGCACCGCGACCTTGCGGGCCGAAAGCCCCAGCGCGAGACCGAGCAGCTGCGTGAAGTACAGGATCTTGACGCGGGTCTTGATGCCGAACTGCAGCTCGGCGCGCACCTGGTGAATTTCGAGCCCCGAGTGGCAGGTCGGGCACTCGGTGGCGATGACGTCGGCGCCGCAATCCTCGGCCGCCTGAAGCAGATTCAGCACCAGCTGCGTCGAGGTATCCGAATCCGAGAGCGTATGCGCGCCGCCGCAGCACGC
>JBFKUL010000154.1:0-7094 GCA_041635755.1 Burkholderiales bacterium
CGAGCAACCGCTATCTCACTGCCAAGGTGCGCGCGTTCACCGAGTTTGCGGCGGAGGTCTATCCGCCGGAGGGATGCTGGGAGGAGATTCTGAAGATCGGCGCGAGCCAAGCATCGCGGCCTCGCCCGCGGCGCGCGTCCGGTCGCGCCAACGCCGCGCGCGCGTAACGGCCCGCGCCCCGCCCCGTCGCGCTGGCGCATCAGCCGGTTCAATCCAATTCGCGTTCCGTGTGTCAGGAATCGGCGCGCGGCGCCCCCGAAGTCGAGCGCCTGCTCGCCTACGGCTGCGCGACGTTGATGCATCTCGTGCCGCTGCACGCGCCGCGCCTGGGAGGAGTGCCCGGACGCGCTCGACGGCATCATCATCCACGAGGAGGCGTCTTAGGCGCGCGTCTTACCGATCTCGTTGGTCAACAACCGACGGCGTGCGGGGGCAGAATCGCCCCCGCCGCGCCGTGTGCGCAGGCCGGAACCGATCAGTAGATTGCGATCGGATTACCCGGCGAGCCGGTGCCGCCCTTGATTTTCAGCGGCGCCCACGTGAACAGGAACTCGTAGGCTTTGTCCGCGACCAGCTGGCTCAGATCGAGATTCTCGATGTTCCAGATGCCGCGCTTGGTCTGCAGCTTGATGTGGCACTCGAACGGCTGCTCGCCTTCGCCAGGCACAGCCTCGACCGCCCACGTATCTGCACCCGTGAGCGCGATCTTGCGCGAGGCGAGATACTCGCACGCCGAAATGCCGAAGCCCGGCTCGCCGGCGTTGAACTGCGCCACGCGGCGCTGCTTTTCGGCGGCATCGAAAGTGTCCCACTTGGACGGATGCCAGAGATCGCCGTGACCGGTGTGCAGGAACACGCAGTCGCCTTCGCCGATCGGCGCGATGCCCTGCCGCTTGACCATCTCCTGAACGTCCTTGTCGGTGATGATCCCCGGATCGCCGGCTTTTTGCGCAATCGGCAGCGGCTTGCCACCGCGCAGCGCCACCGCGTCGAGCAGCACGCCGCGGCAGACGTAGCCGAGCTGGCCGACGTGCTCGACGCCGAGCGAACCCATGCCGTAGGCACTGACGTCCTTGTCGTGCAGGAAGCGGCCGTTGTAGAAGAACATGCCCTTCGACGTGTTGACGCCGATGTGGCCGGGGCCGTCGAACTGGGTGCCGATCTGGCCGATCTCGGTGGCGACGTACTCGTCGTTGTACATCAGCTCCTGCTTGCCGAACGGCCCTCCGGTCGGCAGGCCAGGAATCGTCATGCGCCAGCCGCGCGTGCCGAACGCAGGCGCGTCATGCGCATAAACCTTGCCAAGTGTCGCGACCTTTCCTTTCTTGACCAGCTTGATGGCTTTGAGCACCGAGGCGGTCGTGCGGCGATTGGCGGCGCCAGCCTTGTCGTCCGGACCCCATTCGCTCGGTGCCCATTTATCGGTCAGTGGCTCGTCGTTCACCGCCACTGCCGAGGGGCCGTAAGCAACAAGCATCGACGCCGCGCAAGCGATTGTGGATAAGCGAAAGACGTTGCTGCGTTTCATGGTATTTCCTCCTGGGTTGTTGCAGCCTGCGACCACCGTGCCGCAGGATGCCGTTGTAGCACGACGGCGGCGAGACGGTAACTTCTGGTTCGCGGGACGAGGCATCATCCATGCTGGACTGTGCGCCAAAACGCATCGAGACCCCAGGCATGTCGCGCGACGCCCTCAATCGCGCGGACCGAAATCGAGGTCCATTCGATTGAATTACGAAATCTCTTTTCGCGCGCAATGGAGTCCGGTTGAATACGTGAAAGTGCGTACCGCCAGGACAACGGTAGGATGCAGTTTCTAGGGCGCAGTCGGCTCGGGTAAGCGGGTAGCATGGCGTCGAGATCAATTTTGTTGCGCCGCATGGTGTTCTGGCTCTTACTCGTGGCGGCCGTGGCGTGGCTGCTCTGGATCATGACCGGCGTACCTGGCAGGTCGCACCCGGACGCGCTGGCATCGCTTACCGCGGCCGAGCGCGATGCCGAATCGAACCTGCGGCGGCACATCGCCGCGATCGGCGCGCGCGAGCACAACCTCGAACGACCGGTGGAACTCGAAGCGGCGGCACGCTATCTGGAGAACGAGCTCGCCGCGATCGGTTATGCGCCGGGGGCGCAACGTTTCAGCGTCGCGGGGACCGAGGTTCGCAACATCGAGGTCGAACTGCACGGCCAAGGCCGCGCGAGCGAGATCATCGTCGTCGGCGCGCATTATGACTCGGTCTCGGGCTCGCCCGGCGCGAACGACAATGCGAGCGGCGTCGCGGCCGTGCTCGAGCTCGCGCGCCTGATGCGGACCGGGGCGGCGGCGCGCACCGTGCGCTTCGTGTTGTTCGTGAACGAGGAGCCGCCGTATTTCAAGAGCGAGGCCATGGGCAGCGTTCATTACGCCCGCCGCTCGCGCGAGCGCGGCGAGCAGATCATCGCCATGTTCTCGCTGGAGACCCTGGGTTACTACTCAGATCGTCTCGGAAGCCAGAGCTATCCGTTTCCGCTCGGCTTTTTCTACCCGTCGCGGGGCAATTTCGTCGCCTTCGTCTCGAACCTCGGTTCACGCGGTTTGATGCACAAGGCGATCGCTGCCTTCCGCCGCCACGCGGCGTTTCCCTCGGAAGGCGTGGCGGCGCCGGCCTTCATCCCCGGCGTCGACTGGTCGGACCAGTGGTCGTTCTGGAAGGAGGGCTACCCGGCGGTCATGCTCACCGACACTGCGCTTTACCGCTATCCGCATTACCACAGCGCGCAGGACACGCCGGACAAGGTGGACACCGAGCGCCTGGCGCGCGTCGTGAGCGGACTGCGCGCCGTGCTTGTCGAGCTTGCGGGCGCGGAACAACCCGCGCCGCGCTGAGCCTGCCGAGTTCCCTGAGCGGTTAGCTGTTCGCGAAGATCGCTTCCAGGCGCTCGATGTCGTTGATCACTTTCCACTCGGCCGCGCCGGCCGCCTGAACGCGCTTCTGCCACGCTTCCAGCCGCCCCAGGTAGCGACGGGGGTCGATGTTGTCGGTGTTGAGCTTGGTCACGTTGACCGCGACGATCCGGATGTTGTCGAGCCGGATCGGGAAGTCGCGCACCGTCACCTTGTCGAGCTCTTCCTGCATGTCGGAGAAGATGATGATGGTCTTCTTGCCGGCGCCCGTCTCGTTCAGGAACTCCGCGCCCTGGATCAGCGCGCCGGTGATGTCGGTGAACGCGGTGCCGTGAACGGTGCGCAGGAACGCATCGGTCTTCTCGCGAAAGGCGCGCTTCTGCGTATTGGCCTGGCTCGGGCGGGTGTCGAACATCGCCTTGGCAACGATGTCCTTCTCGCTGAAGCTGCGGTTCTGCACGCGCGCCACGGCAAACGAATCGCCCGGCCGCAAACTACCGAGCAGGTAATTGATGACCAGTTGGGCCTTACCCGCCTCTCGGGCATAGGTTCCGGAGCTGTCCACCAGCATGTAGACCGCGTGTGCCTGGCTGCGCGAATCGACGCAGCCCGTGCTCGCGAGCACAACGCCGAGGATCGCCGCCGAGGTCAGTAGCGTACGCATCATCATGTTCGATCCTCGCTCAGGATGGGTGCAGGGTTTTTTCGGTCGGATCGACCGGACGCGCTTTGGATCCGATCTCGCCGGCACGCAGCGAGCGCACCAGATGCTCGCCGAGCAGGGGCAGCACGATCAGCACGTCGTAGGCGTGCACCAGAACTCGGGCCGCATGCCGGGTGAGGTTGCCGGCAATGCGCAAAGCGAAGGCCAGCGCGCGCACCACGTTTACGAGCAGCGCGCCGCCCACCGTGCGCGCGGAGTGGATGAACGACTCGAGCGGCACCGCGACGAAGGCGAGCGCGAGCGGCAGGATGAAGCCCAGGATCATCTGGCCCGCGGTCGGGATGCTGCCGAGCCAGCCTTCGTTGATTGCCGCGGGTGTCGTGGCAAGCGATTGCAGCAAGGCCTGCTTGTCGGCGATCAGCATGTCGCGCATCAGGGCCAGAGCCGATTCGACTCCCGCCAGCGTCAGCAGCAGCACGAGCGAGATCCACACCAGGCGCCGCCGCATGTGGTCATTCAAATTGGCGATGCGCGGGAACAGATGCGTGATGCGCAGCGACTCCATCAGGAACAGGCCCATCGAGGCCTCGACCAGGATGATCACCAGCGCCGCCACTTCGGAAGTGCGTAGCGAAGGGGTGATGTAGTCGCTCGCGCCGACCATCTCCGACATCGGCAGGGCGATCAGCTTGAAGTTGACGAACGCGCCGCCGAGCGCCACGGCCATGACCAAGGCGGCGATGGCGAACTGCGTGAAGGCGGAGTTGGCCAGCGTGTTCTCGGCCTCGTCGCTCTTGGCAGCAATCTCCTTGTAGGTCGCCATCTGCGCGTCCACGGCCGAAGCGGCGTCCTGCATGCCCGACATGTTCTTGTCGACCTGCTTCATGGTCTTGTCGAGCGAGCGCCAGTAGGGCATGAACCCCTCCAGGATGCTGTGGCGCATCTGGTAGGCGCGGCGGTATTCGGTCAGCGCACGGTCGTGGATGCGCTCCACCGACTGGCGGATGTCGAGCAGAATCTTCTGCACCACCTCGCCGCCGCCAGTCTTGATCTTGGCGACCGCGGCCACGGCGTCGACCCAGTCGGGCGGGGGCGGCGGCACCTCGCCGCATTTCTTGTAGTCTTCCTCGACCCGCGTGATCTCCTCGAGCAGCTTGCGCTGCAGCGTCGGGTAGCCCTGCAGGTCCCGGGTCACCAGAATCCCGAGGCGCTCGAACTCGCGCTCGATGCGCTGGCCGGCTTCGCGCCGGCCCTGTTCCAGCAGAACGGCTTTGTTGCGCGCGCGCATTTCCTCGGCGACGCCAAACAGCCAGCGCGCGCCGAGGCGCATCGGTCCGCAAATGCCATGACCCGCCGAGCGCAGCAGCCCGTGCATCGGCGTACGCGCCGCGTAGAGGGCGAGCATCGCGATCAGGACCAGCACCAGGATGGACAGTGCAGCGTTGTCCGGCCAGATCATCCACATCTTCAGTTCACTCATTGGAACCCCTTGGTGTCGCCAAGCGACTCGAACACGATAGACCACGCGCGCGTGGCGCGTTAAACAATGTGAAGCGCTTTGGGACCTAGTTCTCGCCGCGTGAATCGCATGTCGGCCGGCAACGACGCTTGCGCGCGAGTACTATTGCGCAGTGACACGCAAGTGAGACATTTCACGCAGCGCGGAACGCAAAATCGAAACGACATTTCGTTGCGATTGATGCATACGGCGTGCGGCCTATACGTGCTTGCCTCAGAGAGGAGCTCGACATGAAGGAAGCCACTCAGGCTTTTGCGCAACTGCTCGAGCGCATGACGTCAGCGATCTGCGCCGGCGACGCCGAGCGCGCGGCGGCCTGCTTCACGCCGCAGGGCGTGTACCACGACGGCTTTTACGGCGAGTTCACGGGCCGCGCCGAGATCACGCGCATGGTGCGCGAGTACTTCTATCGGGACGCCCGCGAGTTCACCTGGCGCGTGCACGACGCGCTCTCGGACGGGCGCTTGGGTTACGCGCGCTATGCGTTTTCCTACGCCTCCAAATTGCCTGGCGCCGAGGGCCGGCGCACCGGCTTCTCGGGCGTCAGTTGCTGCGAGCTGGAGGGCGGGCTGATCCGTCGCTATGGGGAGATTTTCGAGCGCGCTCCGGTACTTGCGAAGCTCGGGTTCGCCGAGGCGCGGATCCTCAAGGCGGTGCGGCGCTGGGCCGAGGAAAGCTAGGTCTTGCCAACGGCTGTGATACTGTATAAAAATACAGTATCGCAGTCGTTCGGCAAGACCCCGTGAGCGTTGCCCCTGCCAGCCTCGAAGACATCCTGCGCCGTCAACCCGTGTGGCGTGGCGGTGCGCTCGCGCGCCCAGCGGCCGCGGTTGTGCCGAGCGGCTACCGCGCGCTCGATCGCGAGCTGCCTGGCGGCGGCTGGCCCGCCGGCGCGCTCACCGAGATTCTCGGCCTGCACGAAGGCGTCGGCGAGCTGCAGCTCGTGCTGCCTGCGCTTGCCGCGCTCACCTGCGCAGGGCGGCGCGTCGTCTGGCTTGCACCGCCGCACCTGCCGTACGCGCCGGCGCTTGCCGCCGCAGGCGTCGCGCTCGAGCACCTGACGGTGGTGCGCGCGCCCGGACGGCGCGATGCGCTGTGGGCCGCCGAGCAGGTGCTGCGCGCGGGCACCTGTCACGCGCTGCTCGCTTGGTTCCGCGACATTCGCTACGCCGAGCTGCGCCGGCTCGCGGTCGCCGCCGAAGGCGGCCAGGCGTTCGTGGCGCTGTTTCGCCCGCGCGTGGCATCGCACGAGTCCTCGCCCGCGTGTCTGCGCATCGCGCTCGAGCCGGGCGAGGGCATGCTCGTCGCGCATCTGCTCAAGCGTCGCGGCGCGCTCGTTGCCGCGCCGCTCGACATTCCCATCCCGAGGCCTGTCCATGCTGTGGCTGGCGCTTTGCCTGCCCTCGCTCCCACTCGAAGCGCTGCTGCGCGGGCATGCCCCGCATGAGCGCGAAGCTTGGGCGGTCGCTGAAGACCGCTCGGTCATCGCCTGCGATGCGCGTGCGCACGCGCTCGGCGTGCGCACGGGCATGGGGCTCGCTGCCGCCTCGGCGATCGCGCCCCAGTTGTGCGTCCGGACGCGCGACGAAGCGATCGAGCGCGCCGCACTCGAAGGCATCGCCGCCTGGGCCGGGCGCTTCACGCCCTTCGTGTCGCTCGAGCCGCCGCAGGGCGTTGTTGCCGAGATCGAAGGCAGCCTGCGTCTTTTCGACGGGCTCGCGCCGCTCGCGCACAGTTTGCGCACTGGGCTCGGCGAGCTGGGGCTCTCCGCCACGCTCGCCGCAGCGCCCACTGCGCGCGGCGCATGGTGGCTCGCCGCAGCCGGTCGTGAGGCGCTGATCGAAACGCACGCGGCGCTCGAGCCTGCGCTCGCGCCGTTGCCGGTTGCGGTCGCCTGCGCCGAGCCGGGCGCGCTCGCGCTGCTGCGCAACGTCGGCGTCGCTACCGTAGGTGCGCTCGTGCGGTTGCCGCGCGCCGGCCTTGCGCGCCGTCTGGGCGCGCGCCTGCTCGACGATCTCGATCGCGCG
>JBFKUL010000155.1:0-7070 GCA_041635755.1 Burkholderiales bacterium
ATGAACGAGGGCGTGTACGACTGGGACATCACCAGCGGGACAATCTACTACTCCGAGCGCGTGATGGCTTCGACCGGCATGACCCCGGACGTGAACCGCACGCCGAAGGACTGGCGCGGCCGCATCCATCCCGAGGACTTGCCCGAGTACGATCGCCGGCTGGTCGAGCACTTCAAGGGGCAAAGCGAGCGCTTTGAGTACGATTACCGCTTCCGGGCGCTCGACGGCTCG
Source organism: Burkholderiales bacterium (assembly GCA_041635755.1). GTDB lineage: Bacteria > Pseudomonadota > Gammaproteobacteria > Burkholderiales > SG8-39 > JBFKUL01. Next base: position 232 of record JBFKUL010000155.1, read on the forward strand.
TGGCGCTGGGCGAGGCAGCACGGCATTGCGCTGCGCGACGCGAGCGGGCACGCCTACCGCATGATCGGCTCGACCGGCGATATCACCAAGCTCAAGCGCATCGAGCTGGCGCTGCGCGAGAGCGAGGAGCGCTACGCGCTCGCCACACGGGCCGCGACGGCCGGCGTCTACGAATGGAACATCGAGAGCGGCGCGATGATCGTTTCCGACCGGGCGCGCGAGTTCTTTGACTTCCGCCCGGGCGAGCTCACGCCCGCGATCTGGAACGAACGCATCCACGCGGACGACTTCGCCGGATACCGGCGGGCGACCGTGACACATCTAAAGGGCGAGACGCCGATCCTCGAGCATGAGTACCGGGTGCGCGACGGTGCCGGCACTTACCGGTGGATCCACGACCGCGGCATCGCCGTGCGATCTTCCGCAGGCCGCGCCACCAAGCTGATCGGAGTGATCAACGACATAACTCAGAGCAAGCTCGCAGCGATCGAGCTGCACGAGGCGCGCGACCGCGCCGAGGCGCTCACCAAGGCGAAGAGCGAGTTTCTGGCCAACATGTCGCACGAGTTGCGCACGCCGCTTAACGCGATCATCGGCTTTTCCGAAGTGCTCAACGAGCGCATGTTCGGCGAGCTGAACGCCAAGCAGGCCGAGTACATCAAGGACATCCTGGGCTCCGGACGACACCTGCTCTCGCTGATCAACGACATCCTGGATCTCTCCAAGGTTGAGGCGGGGCACATGGAGCTCGAGCTCTCGCATTTGCAGGTTCCGGAGGTGCTGTCCGCCAGCATTGCGCTGGTGCGAGAGCGGGCTACACGCCACGGCATTGAGCTCAAGCTCGATGCAGGTCCCGGCGTTGGTGAAATTCAGGCCGATGAGCGTAAGCTCAAGCAGATCGCCCTCAACCTGCTTTCGAACGCAGTGAAGTTCACGCCGGATGGCGGACGCATTGTCATGAGCGCGCGACTCGACGATGGCGAGATCTCGATTGCCGTGCAGGACTCGGGCGTCGGCATCGCGCCCGAGGACCAGATGGCCGTGTTCCAGGAGTTCAAGCAGGTGGGGGGCGACCACGCGCGCAAGTCCGAAGGCACCGGTCTCGGCCTGACGCTGACGAAGCGGCTGGTCGAACTGCACGGCGGCCGCATTCAGGTGCAAAGCGCGCCGGGCCGGGGCTCGACGTTCACGTTTACCTTGCCGATTCGCCACTGAGGAGGTCCCTTGAGCGTCGTCCTGATTGTCGAAGACAACGAGCAGAACCTGAAGCTCGCGCGCGACGTGTTGCAGGCGAAGGGCTACGACACGCTCGAGGCGGGCACTGGCGAAGAGGGGGTGCTCCTCGCGCAGCGCAAGAAACCCGACCTCGTGCTGATGGACATCCAGCTGCCGGGCATCAACGGCATCGAGGCGCTCAAGCAGCTGCGCGGCGACCCGCGCACCGCGCGCATCCCGGTGATTGCGTTTACCGCATCGGTCACCCCGACCGACCGCAGCAAGATCACGCAGGCCGGGTTCGACGCGTTTCTGAGCAAGCCGATCAACCTGAAGGAGTTCGTCGAGACCGTGAAGCGCGTCCTGGAGGCCGGACCGCGATGACGGCGCAGGCCAGGATCCTGGTGGTCGACGACACGCCGGCGAACGTCAAGCTGCTCGCCGACCTGCTCGGCGTGAAGGGTTACGCGACGGCCACCGCCGCGAACGGCGAGGAGGGGCTCGCCAAGGTGGCCTCGTGGAAGCCGGACCTCGTGCTGCTCGACATCATGATGCCGGGGCTGTCGGGCTACGACGTGTGCCGCAAGATCCGCGAGAACAAGGATACGGCGCTGCTGCCGGTGGTGCTGGTCACCTCGCTCGACCCGCAGCAGGAACGCGTCAAGGGCATCGAGGCGGGGGCGGACGATTTCCTCTCCAAGCCGATCAACCAGCCCGAGCTTTTTGCGCGCGTGAAATCGCTGCTGCGCGTGAAGGCGCTGCAGGACGAGGTGAAGCGCCAGGCCGAGCAGCTCGCGGAATGGAACGCGGGCCTGGAGGAGCGCGTGCGCAAGCAGGTCTCGCAGCTCGAGCGCCTCGGGCGGCTGAAGAGCTTCTTTTCGCCGCAGCTCGGCGAGGCGATCGTCGCGGGCGGCGGCGAGGAGCTGCTCAAGACGCACCGGCGCGAGATCAACGTCGTGTTCCTCGACCTGCGCGGCTTCACCCTGTTGACCGACAGCGCCGAGCCCGAGGAGGTCATGGAGCTGCTGCGCGAGTTCCATGCCGCCATGGGGCAGCTGATCCTCGCGCACGGCGGCACGCTCGAGCGCTTCACCGGCGACGGCATGATGATCTTCTTCAACGACCCCGTGCCGCTCGAGCGACCGGCGGAGCAGGCGGTGGCCATGTCGCTTGAGATGCAGCGCGCGTTCGCGCCGATCGGCGCGTCCTGGACCAAGCGCGGCTTCGAGCTCGCGCTCTCGATTGGCATCGCGCAAGGCTACGCGACACTCGGCGCGATCGGTTTCGAGGGCCGCTGGGACTACGCCGCAATCGGCAACGTCACCAACCTCGCGGCACGGCTGTGCGCCAAGGCGGCCGGCGGGCAGGTGCTTGCGGATCGCAAGACCATGGCGAAGGTCGATGGAAAGTTCCAGGCCGAGCCGGTGGGCGAGCTCGAGCTGAAGGGATTCACGAAGCCGGTGGCTGCGTTCTCGCTGCGCGCGAGCGCCTGATCAGTCCTCGGGCGGGCAGGGCCAGGACTTAGGCGGATTCAGGCCTGCGGGCAGCTTTGTGTTGGCGTTGCCGCAGGTGGCCTCGAGCTGCGCCTGCACCAGGCCCTTGGTGCCGGAAAAGTCGACGCCCTCGATGCGCGCACGAAACAGGTAGGCCCCTTTCAGGTTGGCGCCGCCGAGCTTCGCTTCGCTCAGCACGGCGCGCGAGAGCTCGGCATTGGTGAGATCGGCGCGCTCGAGCTTCGCGCCCCGCAGCTGCGCACGGCCCAGGTCCGCCTTCTGCAGCGTTGCGCCGGTGAGATCGGCGAAGTCCATGTTGGCGCGCGTCATCTCGGCCTTGGTCAGGTCGGCATCCTTCAGCCGCGCGCCGGACAAATCCGAGCGATAGCCGTTCGCCTTGTCGAGCTTGGCGCGGCTCAGCTCGGCGCCGCGCAAGCGCGCGTGATCCAGGCTCGCGCCCGAAAGCTGCGCGGCGGTGAGGTTGGCACGCGAGAGATCCGTTCGGCCAAAGTCGGTCTGCACGAAGCGCCCGCCGCTCAGGTCACGCCCGGCGAGAATCAGGCGGCGTTTCTCGCACTTGCTCCAGTCGACCCCCGCCGCCGGCGAGTCACGGCATTCGGCGAACGCCGCGCCGGGTGCGAGCAACGCGCAAAGCAAAAGTCCGGGCAGCGCCCAGCGTGCATACGTGATTGCGTTTGATCTCATTTCCAGTGATTCAATCGAGTAACCCGCTCATGCTATCCGACTACGCCCGCTCGTCTCAGTTCAGCGCGCACAGCGAAACCATGGTTCGCAATGCGCTTCATGATGAATCTTCTCCCAGGACTGGGGAGGGGGTACGGGGAGAGGGGCTTCGTCCCTCCCCCTGTTCCAATCCTGCCGCGCGGTTACCGCGGGGGTACGGGGGGAGCGACTCCATCGCTCCCCCTGTTCCCATTTGTTCGCGGCCAGGTTTTCGCAGTGACCTCAGGCCACTTCGAACAAGCCGGCCGCTCCCATGCCGCCGCCGATGCACATGGTGACGACCACGTACTTCACGCCGCGGCGCTTGCCTTCGATCAGCGCGTGGCCGATCAGCCGGCTGCCGGTAACGCCGTAGGGATGGCCCACGGCGATCGAGCCGCCGTCGACGTTCAGGCGCTCGTTCGGAATGCCGAGCTTGTCCCGGCAGTAAATGACCTGCACCGCGAACGCCTCGTTCAGCTCCCACAACCCGATGTCGTCAACCTTCTTGCCGGTCTGCAGCAGCAGCTTCGGAATCGCGAACACGGGGCCAATGCCCATCTCGTCGGGCTCGCAGCCCGCCACCGCAAAGCCACGGAACACGCCCAGCGGCTTCAGTCCACGTTTGGCAGCTTCCTTGTCGCTCATCAGCACCTGGGCGCTCGCGCCATCGGAAAACTGACTCGCGTTGCCGGCGGCGATCACGCCGCCCTCGATCGCCGGCTTGATCTGCGACACGCCCTCGTAGGTGGTGTCCGGACGGATCCCTTCATCCTCGGAGATCGTCACTTCCTTCATGGTTTCGGTGCTGGTGTTCTTGTCGATCACCTTCATCTTGGTGGTCACCGGGATGATCTCGTCCTTGAACTTGCCCTCGGCGCGCCCCTTGGCGGCTTTCAGCTGGCTGTCGACGCCGTAGCGGTCCTGCGCCTCGCGCGAGATCTTGTAGCGCTTGGCGACCATCTCCGCGGTCTGCAGCATTGGCCAGTAGATCTCGGGCTTGTGGCGGTGCAGCCACTCGTCCTGGATGTGGAACTTGTTCATCTCGTTCTGCACCAGCGAGATCGACTCGACGCCGCCCGCGACGAACACGTTCGCTTCCCCGGTCATGATGCGCTGCGCGGCGAGCGCCACGGTCTGCAGGCCCGAGGAGCAGAAGCGGTTTACGGTCATGCCCGAGACGGTCACCGGCATGCCGGCGCGCAACGCGACCTGGCGCGCAATGTTCATCCCGGTCGCCCCTTCCGGGTTGGCGCAGCCCATGATGACGTCGTACACCTCCTGCGGCTCGATCTTGGCGCGCTCCATCGCCGCCTTGACGGCCGCGCCGCCGAGCTTGGCGCCATGGGTCATGTTGAACGAGCCGCGCCAGCTCTTGGCGAGCGGCGTGCGCGCCGTGGATACGATGACTGCGTCCGTCATGTCACTCCTCCTGGGTCATCCATTGAAGCGTTTGCCTTCTTTCGCGAGCTTGACCAGCAATGGCGCCGGCTTCCAAACCTCGCCCATGTAGCCCTTTTTGAACTTTTCGATCGACGCCAGCACCTTCGGCAGGCCGACGGTATCGGCGTAGAACATCGGCCCGCCGCGGTACGGCGGAAAGCCGTAGCCGGTCAGATACACCATGTCGATGTCCGAGGCGCGCAACGCAATGCCCTCTTCCAGGATCAATGCCGCCTCGTTGACCAGCGCGTAGATCAGCCGCTCGACGATTTCCTCGTCGGAAACCTGGCGCGGCTTGACGCCGACCTCCTTGCGGTAGGCCTCGATCAGCTTGTCGATCTCGGGATCCGGGATCGGCTTGCGGTTGCCCTTTTCGTACAGGTACCAGCCCTTGCCGGTCTTCTGGCCGAAGCGCCCCAGCTCGCAGACGCGGTCGCCGACCTTCGAGTAGCGGAAGTCCGGCCGCTCCGTGTAGCGGCGCTTGCGGATCTCCCAGCCGATGTCGAGCCCGGCCATGTCGTTCATGGTGAAGGGGCCCATCGCCATGCCCCACTTTTGCACCGCCGCGTCGACCTGCTGCGGCGAGCAGCCCTCGTCGATCAGGAACAGGCTCTGCTGGCCGTACTTCTCGATCATGCGGTTGCCGATGAAGCCGTCGCAAACGCCCGAGACCACCGGCACTTTCCTGATCGCCTTGCCGAGCTTCATGGTGGTGACGAGTACGTCGTTGGCGGTCTTCTTGCCCCGCACGACTTCGAGCAGGCGCATCACGTTGGCCGGCGAGAAGAAATGCGTGCCGATCACGTCCTGCGGGCGCTTGGTGACCGCGGCGATCGCGTCGACATCCAGCGTAGAAGTATTGGTAGCGAGGATTGCGCCCGGCTTCATGGTCGCATCGAGCTTCCTGAAGATGTCCTGCTTGACGTCCATGCGCTCGAACACCGCCTCGATGACGATGTCGGCGTCCTTCGCGGCGGCGAGTTCGAGCGCGGGCGTGATCATCGCGACGCGCTTGTCCATGTCCTCCTGCTTGAGCCGACCCTTGGACACGGTATTGGCGTAGTTCTTCTTGATGGTGGCGATGCCGCGATCGAGCGCGTCCTGCTTCTGCTCGATCAGCGTCACCGGGATGCCGACATTGACGAAGCTCATGGCGATGCCGCCGCCCATGGTGCCGGCGCCGATGATCGCCGCGCTTTTCACTTCGCGAGCTTTTGTCTCCTCGGGCACGCCGGGAATCTTTGAGGTCTGGCGCTCGGCGAAGAACATGTGGCGCAGCGCCTTCGACTCGCTGGTCTCGACCAGCTTCTCAAAGCCTTTACGCTCCGCCGCGATGCCCTGGTCGAAAGGCAGGCTCACCGCGGCCTCTGCACAGGCGACGATCTCGAGCGGCGCGGGGTAGCCTTTGCTCGCCTTGGCGACTTCCGCGCGCACGCCATCGAAGAATTTCTTCGGCTCGCCGTCGAGCTTGGCCTTCATGTCGCGGATCCGGCGCGCGCCCTTGCCCTCGGCGACGAGCTTCTTCGCGTAGCCGAGCGCGCCGTCGAGCAGCTCGCCCTGCACGATCTCGTCGATCGCACCGAGCGCCTTGCCCTTTTCGGCGGGCATCGGATTGCCGCTGGTCATGAGCGTGACCGCCTCGGCCATCGGGATGACACGCGGCAGGCGCTGGGTGCCGCCCGCGCCGGGCAGGATGCCGAGCTTCACCTCCGGGAGTGCAAGCTGGGCTTTGGGTGCGGCGACGCGGTAGTGGCAGCCGAGCGCGAGCTCGAAGCCGCCCCCCATGGCGAAGCCGCCGATCGCGGCGACCACGGGCTTTTTCGTTTCGTCCAACGCGGCGACGATCTCGGGCAGCGAGGGCTTGGCGAAGGATTTCGGGGTGTTGAACTCGCGGATGTCGGCGCCGCCCGAGAAGGCCTTGGCCGATCCGACCAGCACCACGGCCTTGACGGCAGCATCGCCTTC
>JBFKUL010000156.1:0-6997 GCA_041635755.1 Burkholderiales bacterium
CCGATCGACCAGACGACCCGCCAGCTCGACGCCACCGTTAAATACACGACCGAGCGGCTCCAGCTCTCGGGCGGCTACTACGGTACTTCGTTCGAGAACCGGAACAGCGTGCTTAACGTCGGGGGTGCGGCAATTGCGGGCTTTAACCAGATGGCGCTGCCGCCGGACAACCAGTCGCACCAGGTACACCTCGCCGGCGGCTACAACTTCTCGAAGACGACGCGCGGCACGTTCAAGGTCGCCTACGGCCGCATTACGCAGGACGAAGCATTTCCCGTGGCGCCGGTCGCCGGCGCGCCGGGCAACCTCGACGGGCGCATCGACACCACTCTGGTGCAGGCGGGCCTGACCGCGCGGCCGATGCCGCGGCTTTCGGTGCGCGCCGATCTGCGCTACGAGAACCGTGACGACAAGACGCCGGTGTTCCTGTATTTCCCGGCTCAAGCCACGGCGACCGCGACCAACAACGGCGAGAACGAGCCGCGCAGCATCAAGACCACCTCCGGCAAACTCGAGGCGAGCTACCGTCTGCCGATGGGCTTTCGCCTGACCGGCGGCGTCGATTACGTCGAGAAGAAGCGCAACGCCGCCCCGGTGCGCTCGGTCGGCTTCCGCGAGAAGACCGATGAGACCTCGGTGCGCGCCGAGCTGCGCCGCTCGATTTCGGAGACCGTCACCGGTGCCGTGTCCTACGTGCACAGCGAGCGGGGCGGGTCCGATTTTCTGTTCAACAACCGGAACACGACGCCGGGCGGCAGCAACCAAGTGGCGCCGCTGCACCTGGCGGACCGCGATCGGGACATGGTGCGATTCACGGTGAACTGGATGCCGACCGACCCGCTGTCGTTGAATTTCCGCTTCGACGAGGCGCGCGACAAGTACAAGGGGCGTGGCATTAGCGTGGTGGATCAGAACGTGCGCAAGGGCGAGGCGCAGAACTACTCGGTCGACGCCGCTTACACGTTCTCCGAGCGTGTGCAGGGCAACGCGTGGTTCTCGCGCAACGACAACAAGCTCGACGCGCAGACCTGCCGCATCCCCGGGAGCTTCGTCTGCACCCCGGGTCCGGACCAGGTCTGGGGCGCGAACCTGCGCAATGTCGCCGACTCCTACGGGCTTGGCGTGCGCGCCAAGGTCACCTCGAAGCTCGAGATCATGGCGGATTTTGCGGAGACTGACGTGCGCGACGAGATGCTGCTCGTCTCGATCGCCGGTGCGCCAGCCGGAACGCTCGACAACATCAACACCAAGGTCACGACGTTCAAGCTGGAGGCGAAGTACGCACTGCAGCGCAACTCGGGCATTCGCGTGATGTACATCCACGACCGCTTCCGCACCGACGACTGGGCGTGGTCGCGCTGGAACTACTCGCCGGGCACCGACGGCGGCACGACGATCCTGCAGCAGCCCGACCAGAAGGTCGACTTCCTCGGCGTGGCGTTCTACTACCGCTGGCAGTAACGCCTGCCGCGCCGGGAGGCTCCCCTCCCGGCGCCCGCTGCGCATACTGAGTTCGCCTCTTGCGCCCCCGCCCACCCGGGGCGTTTTCTTTCGCGCGCGAGCCGGGCGGGCCGATGATCGCTACGCCGCCGCGTGGATCGGGATCGTCGCTTTGGCGGCTGGCGCGTCGTCGTAGGCGATGCACTTCTCGCACACCGTGCCGCACACGTCCTCGGCGAGGTTGGCGAGGCGCAGCCGCTGGAACGGCTCGCTGTGCCAGGCGTCCATGAAGCTCATGCGCGTCAGGTCGCCCATGTTGAAGCGTCCGTCGTGGTCGAAGCAGCACGCCGAGAGCCGGCCATCGAAGGTGATGTGCCCCTCGGTGAACAGCGACCAGCAGGGCAGGGGCTTGCGCAGCGCGCCGATGCGGCCCTGGTTGCCGGCGGTCGGCACGGTACCCTTGGCGCCGCTGGTGAGCCCGGCTTGCCCGTAGAGCGGCAGCCAGTAGTGCTCGTCCACGTAGGGCTCGATGCGCGCCACGGTGCGCTCCATGCGCTGCTGCTGCTCGTCGTCGTAGCGGATGCTCGAGGCGTACAAGCCGCAGTGGTGCCCGGTTTCGGCCTCGACCTCGTCGCGCACCACGCGCGCGGATTTCAGGTTGGCGGCGACGCGCCAGAAATCGCCCGCCTTCACGCGCGTCACGTCGGCGAACTGCTCCGGGTCGGAGAAATTGAAGCTGAATTTCAGGCTGTCGAGGCCCGCCTCGATGCACGCGCGCACCCGCTCGGGGGTGGCCAGGCGGCCGTTGGTGGTGAGAAAGACATAGGGGTAGCCGCACTCCTGCTTGGCGTAGCGTATCGCCTCGGGCAGCCAGCGGCACAGGAACGACTCGCCGAGATAGAACAGGCCGATTTCCTCGACGCCAAGCTCGCGCATCTCGCGCAGCACGCGGCGGAAGAACGCCTCGTCGATCTCGCTTTTCTCGCGCAGGCGCTGCGAGCTGGCGCAGAAGAAGCACTGGAAGTCGCAGCGCGCGGTGAGCTCGATCTTGACGCTCTTCGGCACCGGCGGCCTCGCCGAGCGGTAGGCGTCGGTGAGCAGCGTGATGCGATCGATGCGTTCGGTGATCTTGCCCATGCGCAGTCTCCGGAGGACGATTTTTCGCAAGTCTCGGGCCAGGGCGCAAGCGCGGCAATGCACTATGACCGCTGCCCGTAGGCGAGCTGCAAAATGCTTGACGGCCGTCAACGAAGCCGCCGCGCCACGGGAGCCGCACCGCGCTCGACAAACAGCAGTCGGCGGCCGGCGGCGGAACTTGGCGTGTTTGACTTGAGTCAACGTCATGCCCGGGCAAACGGGCAGACTGAGAATTGCATACGAGGAGATGAGCCATGGGAAGGACCGTTCTGGCCGCCGCGCTCCTCGCGCTTGGCGTGTTCGCCGCGCAGGCGCAGGACGTGAGCACGATGCAACAGGGCAGTGTCACTTTCATCGCGGGCGGCGTCGGTGTGGGCGAGCGCAATGCGATGAGCGCGATGAAACCGCAGTTCAATGCCCGCTTGACCTTCGCGGTCAGGAAGACCGGGAACTTCGTCGCCAACGTTCAGGTCACGATCGCCGACGCCAAGGGGGCCGAGGTGTTGAAGACCAATGTGCCGGGGCCGCTGCTCTACGCGCAGCTCGCGCCGGGCGAATACCGCGTCCAAGCGACCTACCATGGCATCACCCAGACGCAGCCGCTGAAGGTGCGCCCGCAGGGCCATAGCGAGCTCTACCTGTACTGGGACGATCCCGCCGCGGCGGAGACCATGGCGCTCAATCCAGAGCGATTGAAGAAGTGGCAATAAGCGGGAGCATGGATATTGGGCGCCAGCGCATACCTGATCGCCAAGTCGCTGCACGTCGGGTGCGCGGTGCTGAGCATCGCGGGGTTTCTCGCGCGTGGGCTGCTGATGCTGAACGATTCGCCGTTGCTCGGTCGGCGCCTGGTGCGCGTGGCGCCGCACGTCGTCGACACGGCGCTGCTCGCGAGCGCGCTGTGGCTTGCCTGGTTCCTGGGCGCCTCGCCGCTCGAGCAGCCGTGGCTCGCGGCCAAGATCGCGGCGCTTTTTGCCTACATCGGGCTCGGCATGGTGGCGCTGCGGCGCGGGCGCAGCAAGGGCGTGCGCGCGGCGGCGTTCGTGGCAGCGCTGGCCGCGGCGCTCTACATCGTCGCGGTGGCGTACTCGCGCGATGCGCGCGGGCCGCTCGCGCTGCTCGGGACTTGACCCGGATGCGCGTGTGGGCATCGGAGTGGCGGCGGCCGGATACAATGACGATCGAGAGGCGCAAATGAGAATTCTGGTGGCGGTGGATGGCTCGAAGACCGCGTTGCGCGCGGTGCAGTGCGTAATCGAGCACGCCGACTGGTACGCCGAATCACCGAGCGTCGAGCTGGTGAACGTCCAGATGGAGGTGCCGCAGCTCAAGCGCCTCGGCATCTCGCTGGGGAAAAATCGCATCCGCGAGTACTACCACGCGGAAGGCGCCAAGGCGCTCGCGCGCTCGCGCACGGCGCTCGATGATGCACGCGTCCGCTACACGGCGCGCATCCTGGTGGGGCCGATCGCCGATACGATCGTCAAGCACGCGAAGAACAAGCGCTGTGATCTCATCTACATCGGCACGCGCGGCATGACCGCGGCGGGCAACATGCTGCTCGGCTCGATCGCCACCAAGGTGGTGCACGGCGCGAGCGTGCCGGTGCTGCTCGTGAAGTGATGCCATGAGCACGGCGGCCGCCCGTTCGCTGGTCGAACTCGACGTCGAGGGCATGACCTGCACCGCCTGCGCGGCGCGCATCGAGACGAACCTGAACAAGCTCGAAGGCGTCGAGGCGAGCGTCAGCTTCGCCACCGACAAGGCCACGATTCGCTATTCGCCCAAGAAGCTGGATGTCGAGCGCCTGATCGGCGCGATCCGCGACACCGGCTACGACGCCCACGTGGCGCGCGAGGGCGTGCTGCGCGACCACGCGGCCGAGCACCGCGCGGCCCTCGTCGATTTTGCGGTGGCGGCGGTGTTCACGGCGCCGTTCCTGCTCGAGATGGGCGCGATGTTCGCCGGCGGGCATGGCCTGCTGCCCGGCTGGCTGCAGTGGCTGCTCGCAACCCCGGTGCAGTTCTGGTGCGGCATGCGCTTCTACAAGGGCGCCACCAAGAGCCTGAAGAGCGGCGCGGCCAACATGGACGTGCTGGTGGCCCTGGGCACGAGCGTCGCGTACCTGTTTTCGGCTGCAGTGCTGTTCCTCTCGCTGCGCGAGCACCTGTACTTCGAGGCGGGCGCGGTGGTGATCACGCTGGTGCTGCTCGGCAAGTATCTGGAGGCGCGCGCCAAGTCGAAGGCCGCCCAGGCGCTCGAGGGCCTGATCCGGCTGCAGCCGAAGACCACTTGGGTGGAGCGCGACGGGCGCCTGGTCGAGGTGGATGTCGCTACGCTCAAGCCGGGCGATTCGTTCACCGTGCGGCCGGGCGATGCGATCGCAGTCGACGGCCGCGTGCTCGAGGGCGCTTCCGCGGTCAACGAGTCGATGCTCACCGGCGAGGCGATGCCGGTCGAGAAGCGCGCCGAGAGCCGCGTCTACGCGGGCACCATCAACGGCGGCGGCGCGCTCAAATGCGCCGCAACCGGTATCGGCAAGGAAACGATCCTCTCCGGGATCATCCGGCTGGTGGCGGCGGCGCAGGCCTCGAAGCCCCCGGTGCAAAAGCTCGTCGACCAGGTCTCGGCGGTGTTCGTGCCGGTGGTGGTCGGTGTCGCGCTGGTGACCTTCGCGCTTTGGGCATGGCTCGGCGGCGGGGTCGGCGCCGCGATCATTCCCGCGGTCTCGGTGCTGGTGATTGCGTGTCCCTGCGCTTTGGGTCTGGCCACGCCGACCGCGCTGATGGTGGGCGTCGGACGCGCGGCGCGCGCCGGAATCCTGATCAAGAACGCCGATGCGCTGGAGGGCGCCGAGAAGCTCGACACGCTGGTGTTGGACAAGACTGGAACGCTCACGCGCGGCGCGCCCGAGGTGAGCGCGTTGGTGCCGGTGCCCGATGCCCGGGAGAACGAGCTCCTGCGCGTCGCGGTGTCGCTCGAGCAGCTTTCGGAGCATCCGCTCGCGCGCGCCATCCTGCGCTATCGGGGCATGGCGCCCATGCCGACGAGCGATTTCCGCGCGCACGGCGGGCGCGGCGTCTCGGCGAAGCTCGGCGGCGAGACCGGGTGGCTGGGCTCGCCCGAGTTTCTCGCCGAGCAGGGTATCGTCACCGAGGCCTCGACACTTGCCGAGCTACGCACCGCGGGCAAGACCGTGGTTGGCGTGGCACTCGGCGGCCGCTTCCTCGGCTGGATCGCGCTCGCCGACAAGCTGCGCGAGACTTCGGCCGATGCCGTGGCGCAGCTTCGCGCCATGGGCATCGAGCCGGTAGTGCTTTCGGGCGACAACGCGGGCGCGGTCGAGGTCATCGCGCGCGAGCTGAAGATCGAGCGCTGGCGCGCGGGCGTGCTGCCCGATGGCAAGGCAAACGAGATCGACGCGCTGCGCGCCGAGGGGCGGCGCATCGGCATGGCGGGCGACGGCGTGAACGACGCGCCCGCGCTTGCCAAGGCCGATGTCAGCTTCGCGCTCGCGGGCGGCAGCGGCGCCTCGCTCGACGTGGCCGATGTGACGCTGATGAAAAACGATCTCTCCGGCCTGGCGGACGCGATCGCGCTCTCGCGCGCCACGCTTTCCAAGATCCGGCAGAATCTGTTCTTCGCCTTCATCTACAACGTGCTCGGCATTCCGCTCGCCGCCTTCGGCCTGCTCAACCCGGTGATTGCCGGCGCGGCGATGGCGCTGAGCTCGGTGTCGGTGGTCACGAATTCGCTGTTGCTCAACCGCTGGAAATCCGGCACCAAGGAAAAACCATGGAAAACGTCGAGTTCAAGGTCGAAGGTCTCCACTGCGACGGCTGCGTGAAGAGCGTGACGCGCATGCTGAGCGGGGTCGCGGGCGTCGAGCAGGTGGACGTCTCGCTCGCGGAGGGCCGCGCACGCGTGCGCTTCGATCCCGCGAAGGCGGGCCTGCCCGAGTTCAAGCGCGCGGTGGAGCGCGCCGGGTTCAAGGCCCCTTGATCAATCTGGATTGCGGCGCGAGACACCGATTACGTTAAAGGAAACGTCATGAACCGAAGACAACTGCTTCTCGGCGCCGCTGGCGCGGCCGCCAGCTTGGCGCTCGGCTGCACCGAGGCTCAGGCCCAGAACGTGGCGGTGTACAAGGACGCGAACTGCGGCTGCTGCTCGAACTGGATCGCACATATGCGGGACAACGGATTTTCGGTCGCAGCCGAGGACGTCGCCGACACGGTGGCTTACAAGCGCCAGTATGGCGTCTCGGAGAAGCTCTATTCGTGCCACCCGGCGCGGGTCGAGGGCTACGTGATCGAAGGCCACGTGCCCGCCGCCGAGGTGAAGCGCATGCGGCGCGAGCGACCGGACATCCGCGGCCTTGCGGTCCCCGGCATGCCGGTGGGCTCTCCCGGCATGGAGC
>JBFKUL010000157.1:0-6953 GCA_041635755.1 Burkholderiales bacterium
AAGGCCTCGCCGGTGCGCCCATCGAACAGCGTGACCTGTCCGGAAGTCGGCAACCCCGCCATCTCGAGCATGGAATTGATTTCCGCTTCCGCCGCACCGTCGAACACCGGCGTGGCGAAGGGAACGCCCTGGCCGAGGTTGCGCGACAGCTGGATCACCTCCGCGTCGGGGAAATGCTCGAGCTCCTGCTCCCGGCCGGCCGAGTTGTAGACCTTGCCGATCATCTTCTTGAGCTCGATCGCCTTGGCCTGCTGCTTTACCATCTCGCCGATCTTCAGGCCGAGACCCTTCGCGGCCCAGCCGAGGTGCGTCTCGAGGATCTGGCCCACGTTCATGCGCGAGGGCACCCCGAGCGGGTTGAGCACGATGTCCACCTGCGTGCCGTCGGCCATGTGCGGCATGTCCTCCACCGGAGTGATCTTCGAGATCACGCCCTTGTTGCCGTGACGGCCGGCCATCTTGTCGCCCGGCTGGAGGCGGCGCTTAACCGCCACGTACACCTTGGTCATCTTGAGCACGCCCGGCGGCAACTCGTCGCCCTGGGTGAGCTTCTTCCTCTTGGCTTCAAACATGGCGTCGAACTCGCGCCGCTTCTGCGCCAGCGATTCCTTCAGGCCCTCGAGCTGCGCCGCGGCTTCCTCGTTGGCCAGCCGGATGTCGAACCAGTCATAGCGCTCCATCGACTCGAGGTAACTCTTGACGATCTTCGAGCCCTTGGTGAGGCGCTTGGGGCCGCCGTTCGCGGTCTTGTTCAGGAGCAGCCGCTCCAGGCGCTCGAAGGTGTCGGACTCGACGATCCGCATCTGGTCGGCGAGGTCCGTTTTGTAGTGCTTGAGCTCATCCTCGATGATCGATTGGCTGCGCTTGTCGCGCTCGATGCCTTCGCGTGTGAACACCTGCACGTCGATCACGGTGCCCGAAATGCCCGAGGGCACGCGCAGCGACGTGTCCTTCACGTCGGAGGCCTTCTCGCCGAAAATCGCGCGCAGCAGCTTCTCCTCGGGCGTGAGCTGGGTCTCGCCTTTGGGCGTGACTTTGCCCACCAACACGTCGCCCGCCTCGACTTCGGCGCCGATGTACACGATGCCCGACTCGTCCAGGCGCGAAAGCTGCCCCTCCGAGAGGTTCGAGATGTCGCGCGTGATCTCCTCCGCACCGAGCTTGGTATCGCGGGCGACCACCGTCAGCTCCTCGATGTGAATCGAGGTGAATCGATCGTCCGACACGACCCGCTCGGAGATCAGGATCGAGTCCTCGAAGTTGAAGCCGTTCCAAGGCATGAACGCGACCAGCATGTTCTGGCCGAGCGCGAGCTCGCCCAGGTCGGTCGAGGCACCGTCGGCGATCACGTCGCCCTTGGCAATGCGCTCGCCCTGCATCACGATCGGACGCTGGTTGATGTTGGTGTTCTGGTTCGAGCGCGTGTACTTGGTGAGCTTGTAGATGTCCACGCCGACGTCGCCCGGCACGGTCTCGTCGTCGTTCACCCGCACCACGATACGGTTGGCATCGACGTAGTCCACGATGCCGCCGCGAAGCGCAATGACACATGTGCCCGAATCGACGGCCGCGGTGCGCTCCACGCCCGTGCCGACAAGTGGCTTCTCCGGACGCAGGCAGGGCACGGCCTGGCGCTGCATGTTCGAGCCCATGAGCGCGCGGTTCGCGTCGTCATGCTCGAGGAACGGGATGAGGGAGGCGGCCACCGATACGATCTGCGCCGGGGCCACGTCCATGTACTGCACTTCCTCGGACGACTTGAGCTCGAACTCGTTCTTGAAGCGGCACGACACCAGAGTGTCGACCAGCTTGCCGCTCTTGTCGACCTGGGCGTTCGCCTGCGCAATGACGTAGTTGCCTTCCTCGATCGCCGAGAGGTACTCGATCTCGTTCGTGACCTTGCCGTCCTTCACCTTGCGGTACGGCGTCTCGAGAAAGCCGTAGCGGTTGGTGCGCGCGTAAAGCGCGAGCGAATTGATGAGGCCGATGTTCGGGCCTTCGGGCGTCTCGATCGGGCACACGCGACCGTAATGCGTCGGGTGAACGTCGCGCACTTCGAAACCGGCGCGCTCGCGCGTCAGGCCGCCTGGCCCGAGCGCCGAGACGCGGCGCTTGTGCGTGATCTCGGAGAGCGGGTTGGTCTGGTCCATGAACTGCGACAGCTGACTCGAGCCGAAGAATTCCTTGATCGCCGCCGAAATCGGCTTGGCGTTGATCAGGTCGTGCGGCATGAGGTTGTCGCTTTCGGCCTGCGACAGGCGCTCGCGCACGGCGCGCTCGACGCGCACCAGGCCGGCGCGGAACTGGTTCTCCGCCAGCTCGCCCACCGAGCGCACGCGCCGGTTGCCGAGATGGTCGATGTCGTCGATCTCACCGCGGCCGTTGCGCAGCTCGACCAGGATGCGGATGACCTCGACGATGTCGCGCGGACTGAGGGTCAGGCGCTGCTCCACCTTCGCTTCGAGCTTCTGCTTGTCGACACCCTTGCCTTTGAGGTCATGGAACATCTTGTCGATGACCGCCTGCGCCTCGGCCTCGACGGCCACGCCTTCGACGCTCACTTTGCCGAGCGAAAGCTCGGGTACGTTGCCGAAGTAGGAGCGCAGTTCGGCATCAGCGTCCTTGGCGAGCGCGAGGTTCTTCAGGCGGATCTGAAAGCTGGTCTCGCTCGGTGCGAGGATGCGCCGGTTGAACTTCATGCGGCCCACGGCCGAGAGATCGTAGCGCTCCTCGGCAAAGAACAGGCCGTTGAACAGCGTCTCGACCGCGTCCTCGGTGGGCGGCTCGCCGGGACGCATCATGCGGTAAATGGCCACGCGTGCCGCGCCGATGTCCGCGGTCTCGTCAGTACGCAGGGTCTGCGAGACGTACGCGCCCTGGTCGAGATCGTTGGTGAACAGCGTCTGGATCTTGCCGACCTTCGCCTCGCGCAGCTTCTCCAGCAACGTCTCGGTGATTTCGTCGTTGGCGTTGGCGATGATCTCGCCCGTGTCCTGGCCGATGATGTTGTGCGACAGGGTGCGGCCCAGCAGGAAGTCGTCGGGCGCGGCGATGCGCTTGATGCCCGCGGACTCCATGTCGCGCGTATGTTTGACTGTGATGCGCTTGTCTTTCGCGACGATCAGCTTGCCGGATTTGTCGGTGATGTCGAAGCGCGCCACTTCGCCGCGCATGCGCTCGGGCACGACCTCGAACTGCGCGCCGTTCGCGTCGATGTGGAAGGTGTCGAAGTCGAAGAACTCCTGCAGGATCTTCTCGGGCGTGTAGCCGAGCGCCTTGAGCAGAATCGTGACGGGCATCTTGCGGCGCCGATCGACGCGGAAGTAGACGATGTCCTTGGCGTCGAACTCGAAGTCGAGCCACGAGCCGCGGTAGGGAATCACGCGCGCCGAGAACAGCAGCTTGCCGGAGCTGTGGGTCTTGCCGCGGTCGTGCTCGAAGAACACGCCCGGCGAGCGGTGCAGCTGGGAAACGATGACGCGCTCGGTGCCATTCACCACAAACGAGCCGGTGGTGGTCATGAGCGGGATTTCGCCCATGTAGACCTCCTGCTCCTTCACTTCCTTGGTGGTCGGTTTGGGCGCTTCCTTGTCCATGATCACCAGGCGCACCTTGGCGCGCAGCGGGCTCGCGTACGTGAGGCCGCGCTGCTGGCACTCCTTGACGTCGAACGGCGGCTCGCCGAGCTGGAAGCTGACGAATTCCAGCCGCGCGTTGCCCGAATGCGAGGAGATCGGGAAGATCGAGGTGAACGCCGCCTGCAGGCCTTCGTTCTTGCGCGATTCGGGCGCGACGTGCGCCTGCAGGAACGCCGTATAGGACTCGAGCTGCGTCGCGATCAGGAACGGCACGTTCAGCACGCTTGCGCGCTTGGCGAAGCTCTTGCGGATGCGTTTACGCTCGGTGAGGGAATAGGTCATGAAGGCTCCCGTTTAAATACGCTCGGGTGCGAGGCGACAGTCCCCGCACTCCGTTGGTCCCGCTGCCGCAGAGGGCAAAGCCAAGTCGCCGCCGCTAAGCCCCGCGGCGACTTGGCTTTGCGCTCGAGCGAAAGCAAAAATGACAGCAGGCAGGCGGCCACCGGGCCGCCCGCCACACTGCGCTCCATTACTTGATCTCGACCTTCGCGCCAGCGTCGACCAGCTTCTTCGCCACCGTATCGGCTTCCGCCTTGGTGATGCCTTCCTTGACCGGCTTCGGGGCGCCGTCGACCAGGTCCTTCGCTTCCTTGAGGCCCAGGCTCGTCACTTCACGCACCGCCTTGATCACGTTCACCTTGTTGTCGCCAATCGCGGTGAGCATGACCGTGAACTCGGTCTTCTCTTCAGCCGCAGCCGCACCCGCGGCGGCGCCGCCACCGGCCATTGCGACGGCGACCGGGGCAGCCGCGGTGACGTCGAACTTTTCTTCAATGTCCTTGATGAGCTGCGAGAGCTCTAGGACGGTCAATTTCGATACTGCTTCGAGAATCTGTGCACGTTCCATCTTTGACTCCGATTAAAGTTTAGGTTCCTGAAGATTCGATCTTTGTACAGTCGGGCATCCGGCCGCCGCGCTCGTGCGCTCAGGCCGCCTGCTTCTCCTTCTGATCGCGTACCGCCGCGAGCGCGCGCACGAACTTGGTGGGCACCTCGTTCAGGGTGCGCACGAGCTTCGTGATAGGTGCCTGCAACGTGCCCGCGAGCTTCGCCAGCAGCTCCTGGCGGCTCGGCAATGCGGCCAGCGCGCCGATCTCCTTGCCGGAAATCAGCTGGTTGGGCATCGCCCCGCCGCGGATCACGAAGAGCTCGTTCTCCTTGGCGAAATCGGACAGCACCTTGGCGCCGGCCACCGGGTCCTGCGCGATGCCGTACATCAGCGGGCCGCTCATCTGCTCGGCCAGCTTCTCGAACGGCGTTCCCGCCACGGCGCGACGCGCCAGCGAGTTCTTCAGCACGCGCAGGTACAGACCCGATTTTCGCGCCTTGGCGCGCAGCCCGGTCACGCTCTCGACGCTGATGCCGCGATACTCCGCGACGATCACCGCCTGGGCGTTCGCGAGTTGCCCCGAGATCTCAGAGACGACTGCTTGCTTCTGCTCCAGACTAAGACCCAAGGTCTACCTCCATCGAGGTGCGAAGACGTTGCGCGGGTTTGCGCCCTTGCTTCGTACTTCGCATTCGTCCACCTGTTGATCACACGAGCGGTCCTCGCGGACCGCCCCCTCTGTAAGGCGCGGGCAAGACATCTCCCGAACCCCTTCGGCGACCTTTCTTCAGGAACCCTTCGGTCCCTGTCCTCGGGTGCGCCGTCTGCGTAGGGTGCTGCGCTCGATTAAGCCTCGGCGAGCCTTCCGCTTCGGCCCCTACGGTCTTTGACAGCAACCCGCCGATCGATACCCCGGCGAGCAGCAGCCCAAAGTTCCACTAATCCATTCCTTCCGTCCCTCAAGCCTGCGGCGCCGAGAACGAGGCGAGATCCACCTTCACACCGACGCCCATGGTGCTCGACACCGAAAGCTTCCTCAGATAAATGCCCTTCGCGTTCTGCGGCTTGGCGCGGTTCAGCGCCTCGACCAGCGCCGCGAGGTTGTCGCGCAGCTGCTCGGCGGTGAACGATGCGCGGCCGATCCGGCACTGCACCACGCCCGATTTGTCAGCGCGAAACTGCACTTGGCCGGCCTTCGCGTTCTTGACCGCCCCCGCGACATCCGGCGTCACCGTCCCGACCTTGGGATTCGGCATCAGGCCGCGCGGGCCGAGAATCTGACCCAGCTGGCCCACCACGCGCATCGTCTCGGGCGAGGCAATCACGACGTCGAACTCCATCTTGCCGGCCTTGATCTGCTCGGCGAGGTCCTCGAGCCCGACGATGTCCGCGCCCGCGGCTTTCGCCGCAGCAGCCTTGTCGCCCTGGGCGAACACTGCTACGCGCACCGTCTTCCCGGTGCCTGCCGGCAGCACGACCGAGCCGCGCACCGACTGGTCGGACTTCTTCGCGTCGATGCCCAAGTTGACCGCGACATCGACCGATTCGTCGAACTTCGCCGTGGCGGTCTCCTTGATGAGCTTCATTGCCTCGACCGCCGAATATGCTTTCTGGGGGTCGACTTTTCCCGCAAAGGCCTTTCTGCGCTTGGAGAGAGCCGTCATTTAGAGGCCCTCCACGATGATGCCCATGGAGCGGGCGCTGCCCGCGACCGAGCGCACCGCGGCCTCGAGATCGGCCGCGTTCAGATCCGGCATCTTGGTTTTGGCGATCTCCTCCGCCTGCTTGCGCGTGATCTTGCCCACCTTGTCGGTGTGCGGCTTGGGGCTGCCCTTCTCGAGGCCCGCCGCCTTTTTGATCAGCACCGTGGTCGGCGGCGTCTTGATGATGAAGGTGAAGCTCTTGTCCGCGAAGGCGGTGATGACCACGGGCAACGGCAGACCGGGCTCGACCTTTTGCGTCTGCGCGTTGAACGCCTTGCAGAACTCCATGATGTTCAGGCCGCGCTGGCCAAGCGCGGGACCGATGGGCGGCGAAGGGTTCGCCTTGCCCGCCGGGACTTGATGCTTTACGAAGCCGACGATTTTCTTTGCCATGTGAGGCTCCTATCGGGTCCAAGCGGGCGCTAACCGCGCCCTCCCCGTTTCGTTGCAACCGCGTCAGGCCTTCTCGACCTGACCGAATTCAAGCTCGACCGGAGTCGAGCGTCCGAAAATCGTGACCGCCACCCGCAGGCGGGACTTCTCGTAGTTGACGTCTTCCACCGTGCCCTGGAAATCCGTGAAGGGGCCTTCCTTGACGCGCACCATCTCGCCGGCCTCAAAAAGCACCTTCGGCTTGGGCTTTTCCACGCCCTCGCGCATCTGCTGCATGATCGCGTTGACTTCGCGCTCCGTGATTGGCGCAGGCTTGGTCGCAGTACCGCCGACGAAGCCCGTCACCTTGTTCGTGTTCTTCACGAGATGCCACGTCGCGTCATCCATCTC
>JBFKUL010000158.1:0-6942 GCA_041635755.1 Burkholderiales bacterium
AGCGATCCGTACGGCCCGTCGATGTTCGGCGTGGTCGGCGAGTTCGTGAAGACCCTCGTTTCTCGCAACGCGCCGTTCGATCGCTTCATCAAAGGCGAGCAGAGCGCGATCAGTGCCGAAGCACGCGACGGCTACGCGCTGTTCAAGGGCAAGGCCGGCTGCGCCGCGTGCCACAACGGCCCCCTCGGCTCCGACGGCAAGTTCCATCGCACCGGGGTGCCCGAGAACTCCGGCGTATGGAGCGAGCCGCTGCGCGCAATCACCATGCTGCGCCATTACTCGACCATGGGCATGCCCAATTACATGAACGCGCGCACCGACGTGGGCTCCTATGCCATCACCAAGAGCGAGCGCGATCGGGGCATGTTCCAGACGGCAGGGCTGCGCGAGCTCAAATACACGGCGCCCTACATGCACAACGGCATGTTCAAGACCTTGGCCGAAGTCGTGGAGTTCTATAACAAAGGCGCGGGCTCCGGTAGCGGGCTGAAGCCCCTCGGGCTCACCGACGCGGAGAGGAAGAGTCTCGTCGCCTTCCTCGAGACCCTGAGCGGTGAACCGGTCAAGGTAGACATCCCCGAGCTACCGGCCTATCAGCCGCGCGCCTTCGGCAAGAACTAGGAGTGCACGCCATGACTCGAAAACTACCCCAGCTGGATGTCGTGGTTGCCGCCGCCGCGGCGGCACTGTTCGTTCTGATGGCCGCGCCCTCCTATGGCGCGGCGGCCGACGCCAAGCCGGCCGCCAAGGCGGCCACGGCAAAGCCCGCTGCAAAGCCGATGGCAAAGACGCTGCCGCCGCTCGCCCCGTTGCCGCCGGTGCCGGTGCCCGCTGACAACCCGATGTCACCCGAGAAGGTCGAGCTCGGCAAGATGCTCTTCTTCGATCCCCGGCTGAGCGGCGACATGAGCTCGCCGTGCGTGGTATGCCATCTGCCGAATCTTGGATGGGGCGACGGCAACGAGATCTCGCGCGGCTATCCGGGAACGCAGCACTGGCGCAACTCGCAGACCGTGCTGAACAGCGCCTACTACAACAAGCTGTTCTGGGAAGGCAACCAGACGAGCCTCGAGTCGCAGGCGCCCTCGGCGGCCGAAGGCGCGGTGGCCGGCAACGGCGATCGCTCGCTGATGGAGATGCGGCTGCGCTTCATCCCGGATTACGTGGCACGCTTTCGCAAGGTGTTCGGCACCGATTGGCCGCGGATGACGCACGCTTACCAGGCGATCGCGGCGTTTCAGCGCACACTCGTGTCCGACGCCAAACAGGTCCCGTTTGATCGCTACATGATGGGCGACCGCAGCGCGCTGAACGCATCGCAGCAGCGCGGCATGGCGCTGTTCAACGGCAAGGCTGGCTGCCTGCAATGCCACAACGGGGCGCTCGGCTCGGACCAGCGCTTCTACGCCCTGGGCGTGCCCGAGAACAAGGTGGTGATGAGCGAGCCGCTCTACCAGATCACGCACCGCTGGGAGCAGTATCAGAAAGGCGTCACCGAGAAGACCTACCGCGATGCCGCGATCGACATGGGACTGTATTACCAGACCAAGAACCCCAAGGACATCGGCAAGTTCCGCACCCCGAGCGTGCGGGAGCTCAAATACACCGCACCCTACATGCATAACGGCACGCTCGCGACGCTCGCCGACGTGGTCGAGTTCTACAACCGCGGCGGCGGTGCCGCCGCAAACAAGAGCCCGCTGGTGCGCGCAATCGGGCTCACCGAGCAGGAGAAGAAGGACCTGGTGGCGTTCCTCGAGGCGCTCAGCTCCGACCAGCCACTAGACGTGAGCGCGCCCGACCTGCCCGGCTTCGCCGTCATGAAGTGAAGGAGAACGAAATGAGCCAACACAAGATCAACGTCACGGCGCCGCGCGAGGAAACCGCGGTCAAGGCGCACGACGACATCGAGCGCGCGTGCATGAGCCGGCGCAGCTTCCTGCTCGCCGGCGGCGCCACGGTGACGGTCGTGGCGCTTGGCGCGCTGCCAGGCATCGGCCTCGCGCAGGGCAAGCCGCAGTTCGCGCTCAAGGCGAGCTACCCGCGCCAGAAGATCGGCACGCTCTCGGCGCTGAAGGCCGGCGAGCCGATCACCTTCAACTATCCGTACGCGAGCACGCAGAACATGCTGGTGAGAATGGGCGTGCCCGGCGGCGGCGGCGTCGGGCCGCAATCCGACGTCGTCGCCTTCAGCCTGCACTGCCCGCATATGGGCGGGCCGCTGCACGGCACCTATAAGCCCGAGCACCAGATCCTCGGTGCCTGCCCGCTGCATCTGACGACTTTCGACCTCACGCGCCACGGCATGGTGGTCTCGGGGCACGCCACCGAGAGCCTGCCGCAAGTCGTGCTCGAGACGCAAGGCAACGACATCTACGCCGTCGGCGTGCTCGGGCTGCTCTACGGATTCAGCGCCAACGTGCGCAATCCGCGTACCGCCTGAGCGAATTCCAGGAGACACACATGGCAGAGAAGAAAGAAGATTATTCCCACGCCTTCGGGATCTACGCCAAGGACAGCGTGCCGCTGCCGCCGCACGACGCGCAGGTGCTCACCACCGCGTGCGACTACTGCACGGTCGCCTGCGGCTACAAGGTGTACCGCTGGCCGGTCGGCAAGGAAGGCGGTGCGCGCGCCGCCGACAACGCGCTGAAAACCAACTTCCCGTACGCCGGCGTGCTGCAGCCCTGGGTGAGCCCGAGCCAGCACAACGTCGTACGCCACCGGGGCAAGCCGCATCACGTGGTGGTCGTGCCGGATTTCTCCACGCAGGTGGTAAACGCGGGCGGCGCGCACTCGGTGCGCGGCGGCACGCTCGCCCAGAAGTGCTACAACCCCGAGAACCGCACGAGCGAACGCCTGCTCTACCCGATGATCCGGGTGCGCGGCACGCTGATGCCGGTCTCCTGGGACCTGGCGACCGAGGCGATGGCCGATATCTCGAAGTACATCCTCGAAAAGCACGGCGAGCACGCCTGGGGCATCAAGATGTACTCGTACCAGTACTTCGAGAACACCTACGCCATCACCAAGCTCGGCATGACCTCGATCGGCACGCCCGCGATCGCGCCGCACGACAAGAACTCCAATACCAACGACGCCACCGGGTTGGACGACGCGGGCGTGAATTCCTTCGCCGCCTCCTACGAGGACTGGGGCAGCTGTGATGTCGCATTCATGTCGGGCGTCGACCCCTACGAGACCAAGACGATCCTGTTTACCGAATGGATCATGAAGGGTGCGAACCCCGGCAAGAAGCTCATCTTCGTGACCCCGCACATGACCGCGGGCGTCGCCTACGGCGTGAAGAATGGCGGCCTGTGGCTGCCCATCATCCCGGGCACCGACACCATCCTGCACAACGCGCTCGCGCGCATCATCATCGAGAACAAGTGGCAGGACCAGGCCTTCATCGACCAATGGATCGCGAACCGCTGGGAAGTGGACTCCGGGTTCGGGCGCGGCACGCGCAACACCGGCTGGCAGTGGCGCACCACCTGGGGCACGTGGCAGAGCGACTGGGGCGATTTCCAGAAGTTCATCATGAGCCGCGACGAGCACAAGCTCGAGAACGCGGCGAAGATCACGGGACTCAAGGCCGAGGACATCCGGCGCTGCGCCGAAATGATCGCCAAACCCTTGCCCAACGGCCAGCATCCGAAGACTTCCTTCATGCTGGAGAAGGGCAACTACTGGTCGAACAACTATCTCAATACTACTTCGCTCGCGGCGCTCGCGCTGATCTGCGGCTCGGGCAATCGGCCGGGACGCATGATCTCGCGCGGCGGCGGTCACCAGCGCGGCATGATGAGCGCGGGCGGCGGCTCGGGCTGGCTCTCGCCCGAGAAGTACCCCGGCCGACGCAAGAAGTCGCTCAACCTCGATCGCTGGATGATCGACGGCAAGCTCAAGTTCGCGTGGGTGTTCGGCACCACCTGGTTCCCGGCGATGATGGCTTCGCAGGAGCTGGCCGACGCCGCCTACCGCATGAGCCGCGGCAACCCGCACCAGATTACCAACCTCGATCGCAAGGCGATCTTCGAGACGCTGAAAAAACGCGTCGACTCGGGTGGCATGGTGTTCGTCAACTCCGACATCTATCCGGTCGAACCGCTCAACACGCAGATCGCCGACATCGTGCTGCCCGCGGCGACCTGGGGCGAAGAAGACTTCACGCGCTGCAACTCCGAGCGGCGCTTGCGCCTGTACGCGAAGTTCTACGATCCGCCGGGCGAGGCCAAGCCCGACTGGTGGGCGGTGGCCAAGTTCGGGCAGAAGATGGGCTTCCCGGGTTACGACTGGAAGGACTCGAATGAAGTGTTCGAGGAGGCCGCGCGCTTCGGGCGCAACGGCGTGCTCAACTACCATCCGCTCGTGGTCAAGGCGAAAGCCGAAGGCAAGCGCGCGCACGAGGCCGTGCGCGCGTTGGGCACCGAGGGGATCCAGACGCCGA
Source organism: Burkholderiales bacterium (assembly GCA_041635755.1). Classification (GTDB taxonomy): domain Bacteria; phylum Pseudomonadota; class Gammaproteobacteria; order Burkholderiales; family SG8-39; genus JBFKUL01. The sequence goes on from JBFKUL010000158.1 coordinate 4,454, forward strand.
TCCGGATGCGCGACGGTAAGCTCGTCGGTACCTCGCGCCTCCATGACCCCGCGAACGACTGGGGCGAGATCGAGGGCCAGGAAGTACAGCGCAAGTGGCTCTATAGCTTCAACACGCACAGCGGCAAAGCAATCCTGCTGAAAAGCCCATGGAACTTTCCGGGCTGGATCCAGTTCTTCGAGGCGGTCAAGCCGCGCGCGGACAAGAACGAGCTATGGGTGACCAACGGACGCGTCAACGAAACCTGGCAGTCGGGGTTCGACGACCTGAGAAAGCCCTACCTCGCGCAGCGCTGGCCCTATCCGTTCATCGTCATCCATCCCAACGACGCCAAGAAGCGCGGCATTGAAAGCGGCGACTTCGCGCAGGTGTACAACGACACGGTCTACGTGCAGACCGGAGAGCCGCAGGGTGTGAAGGACGACGACCTCAACTTCGATACCCTGCTCAAGGCCGGTCATATCAAGGTGACCGACGGGCAGTTCGTAGCGGTTGCGATCGTCTCCGACGAGATCCGCGAGGGCGTCACGATGGCGAACTTCAATTACCCAGGCGCACCGGCCAACGCCGTCTGCCACGCGGTGCCCGATCCGGTGACCAACAACTACCGCTACAAGCTTGGGCGGGGCACGGTCTCGAAGATGGGTGAGTCACCCTACAAGCACTCGTTCTCGAGCATGTCGCTCAAGCCGCGCAACGTCATCTGACGGCGGCCCGACAAAAAAAGGCGCGACGGCGAGCTGCCGCCGCGCCTTTTTTCCTGCGGTCACGTGGCCCTAAAGCTGCGCGCAACCGACCGTCTCACTTGGCGGTCTTCGTATCCGTATAACGTGAGGCCGGAAGTCAGACCGACCGGGTAATTCCCCCATCGACCCGGATGTTCTGTCCGGTGATGTAGCCCGCGCCATCGGAAGCCAGAAAGGCGACCACGTCAGCGATCTCCTGCGTCTTCCCGTAGCGCCCCATCGGGATCCGCTCACGGAATTCCTGCTTCTCCGGCAGGCTGTCGATGAATCCCGGAAGCACATTGTTCATACGGATGTTCTCTGCGGCGTACTTGTCCGCGAACAACTTCGAATAGGCTGCCAGCCCCGCCCTGAACACCCCGGAGGTCGGAAACACCGGGTCGGGCTCGAACGCGGCAAAGGTGGAAATGTTGATGATCACGCCGCCCTTCTGCCGCTGCATGATGGGCGTGACCAGCCGCGTCGGACGAACTACGTTCAGGAAATAGACCTCCAGGCCCTTGTGCCAATCCTCGTCCGAAAGCTCGAGAATCGGTGCTCTGGGCCCGTGTCCCGCGCTGTTTACGAGCACATCGACACGGCCCCAGTTTTCGACCGCCCGATCGATCAATCGCCTCAGATCATCGTTCGACTGGTTGGAGCCCGTCACGCCGAATCCACCAAGCTCCTTCGCCAAAGCCTCTCCCTTGCCCGAGGAGGACAGGATGGCAACACGGAAGCCCTCGGCGGCCAACGTCCGTGCTGCACCGGCGCCGATGCCGCTTCCGCCGGCGGTGACGATCGCCACTTTCTCAGCTTTCAAGAATTTGCCCTCCTTCGTCCCGCGACTGGACGCACGCCCCGCCGCGTACTCGATCAGCTCTTGTATGGCCCGGTTGCCGGCTGCGCCCCGGCCGCCACCCGCGCTTTGCCGCTCGGCTGCGTCGGGACGTAGTGCATCGGGACCGGCTCGCCCGCCGCCTTGCGCTGGCGCGCCTGCTCGGGCGTCTCCAGCATCGCCGCGGCCGCCATCGCCGCCTTGCGGTCCACCACCACGGGGCCCTGCTCGTCCGGCGGCGGCATCATGCTGGCGTGGTAGTAGGCCATCTTCTGCGTCGCCGCATCGACCTTTCGATCGACGTCGAGGTCGCGCTGGTTGGTGCCCTTCGGCTCGACCGCCACGCCGTCGACCAGCTCGTGGTCGAACCACCACTTCTTCGCCGGGTTGCGCCGGCCGTTGCCGATCCAGTCGTCGAACCAAGCCGCGAACGGCACGGTAAAGGGTTTCGCCCAGAGCCAGTTGACGCCGACCCAGCTCGCGGCACGCGTGAGCCAGGCGCCGTCGGCGTCGACCACCTTGTTGATCGGGCAGGTCTTCATGCAGCGCCCGCAGGCCGAGCCCTTCGGGTTGGTGACGCGGTAGCGCGTGCAGCGCTCGACGTCCGGCTTCCACATTTCATAACCGTTGAACATCACCTTGTCGCCGAAGGGAATCGCGTCGCACGGGCACTCGCGCGCGCACTTCAGGCAGTTGCCGCAGAAGGCCTGCAGGCCGAAGTCGATCGGCTGGTCGACCTCGAGCGGCATGTCGGTGGTGAACACGACCGACTTGAAGCGCGGCCCGACGAAGGGATTGAGCACCAGCTCGCCGATGCGTGACAGCTCCCCCAGCCCCGCCCACAGGATGAGGGGGATCTGCAGCACGTCGCTGTCGGCGTTGGTCTGCGAGCGCGCCGGAAAGCCTTGCGCGCGCACGAACTCGGC
>JBFKUL010000159.1:0-6886 GCA_041635755.1 Burkholderiales bacterium
CGCCGGGCGGGGCGCTGGCTGCGCCGCGTCAAGAAAGAATCACTCGAACCCCGGCGGCGGCTCGAACGAGCGCACGTCGCGCTCGAGCAGCTCGGCAAAACCGATAGTGCGGTAATCGGCGTACTGCGCGCCGACGATCTGTACCCCCACCGGCAGGCCCTCGCGCGTGAGCGCAAGCGGCGCCACCGTCGAAGGTAGCAGCGCGACGCCCGAGTAGCCCGCCCAAAAGAGCTGCGTGGTCGAGGGCTGCGGCTTGCCGTTCACCTCGATCATGCGCTCCCAGCGCTCGCCCTCCTGGTTCTGTGGAAACGCCGCGCTCGCCGCGGCCGGGCACAGCAGCAGGTCCCAGTCGCGGAAGAACGCCGCCCAGGCGTGGCGCATGCGGTGGCGCCGGTTCGACCACTTCAGCCATTCGCGGTGCTCGAGCGTGCAGGCGCGCGCCGCCTGCGCCTCGTAGCTCATGTCCTTGGCGCTGCGCAGGTTCGCGACCGCGCGCCAGCGCTTCATCTGCTCGTCGCTCTGCCTCACCGAGGTGGCGCTGCGCAGGAGCGCGAGGTAGACGCGGTGCGCTTCCTCCGGGTCGAACTGCGGGCGGGCGCGGTCGGACACCTTGGCGCCCTTCTTCGCGAGGACATCGGCGAGCGCCTGGATCGGTCCGGAGACGCTCCCGTCGACCTCCGCAGTGGCGTGCGAAGCCATGACCGCCACCCGCAAACCGCGAAACGAGCGCCGGCTCGGTCGCGCGAGCGCGAGCTTCCAGCCGGCGCCGTCGATCTCGTCGGGCCCGGCGATGATGCCGAGCGCAAGGCGCAGGTCCTGCGCGCTGCGCGCGAGCGGCCCGATCGTGCTGATGTCGCCCGGGTGCGCCCAGCCCGGCAGCGCGTGCCCGTTCATCGGGCAGATGCCCCAGGTCGGCTTGTGGCCGTACACGCCGCAGAAATGCGCCGGGCCGCGGATCGAGGCGCCGATGTCGCTGCCCAGCTCGAGCCCGCTCAGGCCGGCGGCGAGCGCCGCGGCGGAGCCGCCCGAGGAGCCACCGGGCGTGCGCGTCAGGTCCCAGGGATTGTTGGTGGTGCCGTAGAGCGGGTTGAAAGTCTGCCAGTCCTCGAGGCGCACCGGCACGTTGGTCTTGCCGAACACGTTCGCCCCGGCGCCGCGCAGCCGCCGCACCGCGAGCGCGTCGCGGTTGGCGATGTTGGTGCGGTACTCCACCAGGCCGAACGTGGTGGGCAGGCCCGCCACGTCGAAGGACTCCTTGACCGTCATCGGCAGGCCGTGCAGCGCGCCGCGCCGGCCGCGCGCGCGATCGGCCGCCCGCGCCTGCCGGCGCCCGGCCTCGAGGTCGAGCGCGCAGATCGCGTTCAGCTTGCGGTCGTGCTTTTCGATGCGCGCGGCGTAGAACTCGAACAGCTCGAGCGCGCCGATCTTCTTCGCGCGCAGCGCTCGTGCAAGTCGGCTCGCCGACCAGAAAGCCCGCTGCATGCTCCGCCTCCCTGAACGCAGCGGGCCCGGGGAGAATCCGCGGGCCCGCCGTCGCGCTGCCTCAGCTTACTGCGCGCACTTGCCGACCTTGAGCTCCTTGCACGGGTCCTTCACCTGCGGCACCTTGTCGAGCACCTCGACCACCAGCCGGTCGCCCTTTTTCACCACGCGCTGCACGTGCGCGTCCATCACGATGTCGCGCGTCCTCGGATCGATCATGATCGGACCGCGCGGGCTGTTGTACTTCCAACCCGAGAGCACCTGCATCGCCTTGTCGGCGTCGATCTTGCCGTCGAGCGTCTTGACGAGGTGCACGATCGCCGCCATGCCGTCCCAGCCTGCCGCCGCCATGAAATCCGGCGTGGAGTCGGCGCCATAGGCGTCCTTCCACGCCTTGACGAAGGCACGGTTGGCCGGCGTGTCGTAATCCGCGGCGTAGTGGCCCATCGTCACCAGGCCCACTGCCGCGTCGCCCATGCTCTGCAGCTTGGTGTCCTGGATGATGTCGAGCGGCCCGATCAGGCGCACGCCCGCAGCACGCAGACCGAGGTCGCCGTAGGTTTTCACCATCGCCGCGGCGTGCGGCCCGGCCGGCACGAAGACGTAGAAGCAATCGGGCTTGCGGTCCTTGACGCGCTGCATGAACGGCGTGAAGTCCGGCACCTGCGCCGGGTTGCCCATCGGGATCTCGTCGGTGACCTTGCCGCCGGCGCCCTCGAAGCCCATCTTGAACGCTTCCAGGCTGTCCTTGCCCGGCGGATAGTCGGTGTAGCCGACCGCTGCGGTCTTGCAGCCGAGCGTCTTCGCCGCGTAGCCTCCCATCGGATGCGCCGCGTGCCACATCGAGAACGACACGCGCGCGATGTACGGCGAGAGCGTCGTGATCCACGCGGTACCGGCATTCATGATGATCATCGGCACCTTTGCTTCGGTGGCGATCGGCGCGGTGGCGATCGCGTTCGGCGAGAACACGAAGCCGGTGAGGATGTCGACCTTGTCGCGCGTCACCAGCTCCTGCGCGAGCGTCTTGGCGACCGCGCCGCCCGGGTTCTTGGAGTCGCGCTTGATCAGCTCGATGGTGTGCCCACCGAGCTCCTTCTGGTTGAGCTTCAGGTACAGCTCCATCGCGCGCGTGATCTGGTCGCCATACTCGGCGTTGGTCCCCGAGTAGGTCATGATCACGCCGACCTTCACGTTGGCCGCGTGCGCCGCCGGCATCGCCAGCGCGAACATCGCCGCCCCCACTACCGCATGGTGCAATCGCATCTGCCTCCTCCTCTCCTTTGAATTCGTTGTCGGTCTGCGCCCGCTACGCCGGGCGCCCAGCCTGCCCTGCCTATCTTAGCCGCCGCCGACCCCGATCAGGCCGTCGAGCCGCCCCCGGTCCGCCGCCAGGGTTGCGCCTGGCCCATCATAGACGATGCGGCCCCGGTTCATCACCATGACCCGAGCCGAGAACTCAAGCGCGACGCGGGTATTCTGCTCCACCAGCAGGATCGCCAGGCCCTCGCCGTCGCGCAGGCGCTTGAGCGCGCGCGCAAGCTGCTCGACGATCACCGGCGCCAGGCCTTCCGTGGGCTCGTCCATCAGCAGCACCGAGGGGTTGCCCATCAGCGCCCGGCCGATCGAGAGCATCTGCTGCTCGCCCCCGGAGAGCTGGTTGCCGCGATTGCTGCGCCGCTCGGCGAGCTGCGGAAAAAGCTCGAACACCGCTGCGGTGTTCCAGCGCCCGGCGTGCCGGCCGGTGCCGGAGCGTGCGGCAACCGCCAGGTTCTCTAGCACGCTGAGCGAGGGAAACACCTCGCGCTCCTGCGGCACGTACCCCAGGCCCGCTCGCGCGCGCCGGTGCGGCGCGAGCCGCGAGAGCGTCTGGCCGGCGCCGTGGATCGAGCCGCGGTGCAGGTCCGTGTGCCCCATGATGGTGGCGAGCAGCGTCGACTTGCCCACGCCGTTTCGCCCGATGAGGCTCGCGCTCTCGCCCTCGTCGAGCGCGAATCCGAGCGCCTCGAGCACTACGGTCTCGCCGTAGCCGGCCGCCACGCCTTCAAGCACGAGCGCGGGCTCAGCCATGTGCCTCGCTCCCGAGGTAGACCTCGCGCACCTGCTCGTCGGCGGCGATCTGCTCCGGCGTGCCCTGCGTCAGGATCGCGCCGGCCACCAGCACGGTGATCTCGCGCGCGAAGCGGAACACCACGTCCATGTCGTGCTCGATGATCAGCACCGCGATGTCCCTGGGCAGGCGCTCGATGACCTCGAGAATGATGTGGCTCTCGGCCGAGGGCACGCCCGCGGCCGGCTCGTCGAGCAGCAGCACGCGGGGCTTCTGCCCGAGCGCGATCGCGATCTCGACCAGGCGCTGGCGGCCGTAGGGCAGCTCGCTCACGCGCTTGAGCGCATCCTCCTCGATGCGCAGCGCTTCGAGCAGGCCGAGCGCCTCGTCGATCACCGCGCGCCCGCCGCTCGCGCCCGCGGGGCGCCACAGGTTGTTGCACGCACCGGTGCGCTCGCCCACCGCGAGGCACACGTTCTCGAGCACCGAGAGGCCGCGGAACAGCTGGTTGATCTGGTAGGTGCGCGCGATGCCGCGGCGCGCGCGCTCGGCCTGCGGCGTGCGCGTAATGTCCTTGCCGTCGAGCAGCACGCGGCCGGCGCTCGGGCGCAGCACGCCGGTAATCAGGTTGACGAAGCTCGTCTTGCCGGCGCCGTTCGGCCCGATCAGCGCGTGGCGCGCACCCGGCTCGAGACTGAAGTTGATCTCGCGCGCCACCTGCAGCGCGCCGAAGCTCTTGTGCAGGTCGCGCGTCTCGAGGATCGGCGCGCTCATTTGCGCCGCCTCGCGAGCGCGCGCCCGGCGTCTTCGAACAGGCCGAACAGGCCGCGGCGCGCAAACAGCACCGTGAGCACCAGCACCACGCCGACGCCGAACTCCCAGTACTCGGGGCTCTGCTTGGCGAGGTGATCCTCGAGCAGCAGGAACACCAGCGCGCCGATGAAGGCGCCGTACAGACGCCCGGTGCCGCCGAGGATCAGGATGATGAGCACGGTCGCCGAGCGCTCGAAACTCAGCGCGCCGAGCGTGACGAAGGCGTTGGTCTGTGCGTAGAGGCCCCCGGCGACGCCCGCCATCGCCGCCGAGACCGTGTAGATGGTCACCAGGCGCCGGTGCACTGGCGAGCCGACCGCGCTCATGCGTCGCACGTTCTCGCGGATGCCGATGATCGCCTGACCGAAGGGCGAGTAGACGATGCGCCGCGCGACGAGGAAGAGCACGAACAGCACCGCGAGCGCATAGACGTAGTTCGTGCGCCCGTAGAGGTCGTAGTCGAAGGCGCCCAGCAGCGGCTTCATCGCGATGCCGAGCAGCCCGTCGAAGCCGCCGGTGAGATCGGCGCGCGCGTTGCCGAGCTCGTAGAGCATGATCGCGGTGGCGAGTGTGAGCATGAGCAGCGTCAGGCCGTGGTAGCGCAGCAGCACCCAGCCCGAGACGAACCCCACCAGCGCCGCGCAGAAGGCGGCGAATACGAGTCCGCTGATCGGCTCGCCCCAGCCGAGCTTCGCCGCGAGCAGCCCGGCGGCGTAGGCGCCGGTGCCGAAGAACGCGGCGTGGCCGAGCGTCACGATGCCGGCGTAGCCGAGCACGAGATCGAGCGAGAGCGCGAACAGGATCCAGATCAGGATCTGGGTGCCGAGCGGCACGTAGCCCGGAAAGACGAAGAACGCGGCGATCGCGACGAGCCACGGCAGCGCCTCGGCCCAGTGCCAGCGATGGCGCCGCAGCAGGTACTGCGCGGCGGCCTCGGTCGCGGCGATGTGCTCACTCGCGGCCATAGAGCCCCGCCGGCTTGGCGACGAGCAGCGCGATGGTCGCCGCGTAGATAAAGAACGCGCCGCCGTCCGGGTAGAGGTACTTGCCCGCGTTGTCGGTGACGCCGAGCAAGAGCGCCGCGACGAGCGGCCCCTTGATGCTGCCCGCGCCGCCGACCGCGACCACGATCAGGAAGAACACCAGATACTGGATGGCGAAGGTCGGCGTCAGCCCCATGATGTTGATCGCGAGGCCGCCGCCGAGCGCGGCGAGCCCGCTGCCGACGGCGAAGGTGAGCGTGAACAGGCGATCGACGTCAATGCCGACCGACTGCGCCATCCTGCGGTTGTCGACGGCGGCGCGGATTCTGGCGCCGAGGCTGGTGCGCTCGAAGCCGTACCAGAGCACAACGACCATCGCCGCGCCCACCACGACCATGAACAGGCGGTACGCGGCGAGCGAGCGAAAGCCCAGGTCGACGCTGCCGCGCAGGAACTCGGGCACCTGGATCGGCCGGGGCGAGGGCCCGTAGAAGAAGGTGAAGGCGGCGATCGCCATGAATACCAGGCCGATGGTGAGCAGCACCTGGTCGAGCTCGCCGGCGCGATACAGGCGAGCATAGAGCAAGCGTTCGAACAGCACGCTTGCCGCGCCCACCACGACGAACGCGATCGGCAGCGCGGCGAGGAACGGCACGCCGAAACCGCTCATCGCGCTCACGGTGACGTAGCCGCCGGCCATGGCGAAGGCGCCGTGCGCGAGGTTGACGAAGCCCATCAGCCCCATCGTCACCGACAGGCCGACCGAGATAATGAACAACACCATGCCGTAGGCGAGCCCGTCGAGCAGAATGCCGACGGCGATGTTGAGGACGTTCTCCAAGCCGCTTTCTTCTCAGGACGGGACGCGGGGGCGAGCCGCGAATGGTCGCAGATGCGCTCGCCCTCGGCAACGCCGCGCGCGCGGCGCCCGCGTCAGGCGATGCCCGCGAGGTGCCGCCCCGCGATCCAGCCGAAGGTCATGGCCGGTCCGAGCGTGATGCCGGGCCCTGGATAGCTGCCGCCCATGATCGAGGCCATGTCGTTGCCTGCGGCGTAGAGCCCCTCGATCGGGCGACGGTGCTCGTCGAGCACCTGCGCGCGGCCGTTGGTGACGATGCCGGCGTAGGTGCCCAGATCGCCGACCAGCACTTTTACCGCGTAGAACGGCGGTTTGACGATCGGCGCGATGCACGGGTTGGGCTTGATGTCCATGTCGCCGTAGAAGCGGTTGTACGCCGTGCTGCCCTTGGCAAAGGCCGGATCCTCGCCGCGCGCCGCGTGCTCGTTGTAGCGCGCCACCGCGGCCTCGAGCCCGGCGCGATCGATGCTCGCGCGCTGCGCGAGCTCGGCGAGCGTCGCGCCGCGCAGCAGGTACCCGGACTCGAGGTGCGGCGCGAGCGGCAGCGGGAAAGGCTTGACGAAACCCAGACCGTAGGCGCGCAGCGCCCGATGATCGGTGACGAGCCAGGCGCAAGTTTCGGCCTCACCCTCGCAGGCGCCGAACAGTGCCTGCACGAAGTCGTGGTACGAGTTGCCCTCGTTGACGAAGCGACGTCCG
>JBFKUL010000160.1:0-6864 GCA_041635755.1 Burkholderiales bacterium
CCGCGACCCGGCACTCGCACCGAGATCGACCTGGCTCGCCCCGGTATTCAGGCCGGCGAGCGCCTCAGGTGCCAGAGATGTAGCGCTGGAAGAACAGCGTAATGCCGAAGCCGACGAGCCCCGCGACGGCGAGCGCGCAAGTGCCCGCGATCAGAATCTTTAGAAAGCCCTCGTTTCTGTACTTTTGGATGAAGATCGCTGCATGTTTTAAGATTTTCAACGCTTATCGCCGCATAGACCAAGTGAGTACTTTGCGTGAAATAGTGCCTGCCAGAGACGGGAATTTGTGTAAAAGCGTGGCCGCCATGCGATCCGGAGAGGCCGAAAGGGCCAAAGCGGCGGCCTGGCGCTCGATCTGGTCCCCGCTCGACAGCACTTTCGCCAGATCGTCGATCGCCGGGCCCTCGGCGAACGGCCCGACGCAGCGCCAGATCTCGAACGGCACCGGGCGCTCCGCGGCCCAGCGCTCATGGGCGAAGTCGCACATGATGCGGGCGAGCTCCGGGTTGGCGCGCTGGTCCAGCCCCTGGATCGGCGCCAGCGGGCTGCCGATGAAAAGCGCCTTTAGAACCATATGGTTCCAGCGGTGATTGTCGAAGTGCGCCTTGGGATAGGGATTGCGGTGCGCGATCGCCTCGAATACCGCGCGCATGTTGGTCCGTAGCCCCTCGCCGACCTGCTCCTCAAGCGCCGCCGGATCGGGATAGAGCGGCAGGCCGCGGTACAGCGTGATCAGCTCGGCCACGTCCGCAGTACGGCAAAGTGAGCGGAAGCGCTCGGCGAACGGCTTGCCCAGGGCCGGCAGGCCGCTCAGGAGCAGAATGCGGGCCGCGTCGGTGACGGTCCAGCCGCGCGGGTCCCAGTCCGAGACCGCCTCGTCGGCCGCTGCGAGGTCGGCATCGGTGAGCGCGAGATCGGCCTTGCCCAGGCGCCGCGGCGCCATGCCGAGCGCGATGTCGAGCGTCGCATCCGCCGAATCCTGCTCAAGCGCGGCGATCTGCCCGTCGAGCCATGCCATCTGCTCCTTGCCGAGCTGACGGCGCAGCCACTCGCGCAGGTGCTTCCTCGCGGCGTCGCTCATCGCAGTTCCATTGGGCTTGTGCCTGAGTCTGTTATTTTACGGCTGTTCCCCGCGCCGCATCGCTTTGCATGGCGAATCGACGCGCGCATTGCCGCAATTCCGAGCACACCGGAATCCTAATGAATCCAACCCTCGTGATCCTCGCCGTCGGGCTGTCGCCGGCCTTGGTCGGCGAGCACACTCCGCGTCTCAAGCGCCTGGCCGAACGCGGCGCAATGCGACCGTTGCGCACGGTGACGCCGGCCGTCACCTGCACCGTGCAATCGACGCTGGCGACCGGTCTTCCGCCAAGCGGACACGGCGCAGTCGCGAACGGTTGGTACTTCCGCGACCTGTCGGAGGTCTGGCTGTGGCGGCAGTCGAACCGCCTGGTCACCGGCGAGAAGGTCTGGGAGGCGGGCAAGGCGCGCAACCCGGCGTTCACCTGCGCCAAGATGTTCTGGTGGTACAACATGTATTCGACCGCCGACTGGAGCGCGACGCCGCGCCCGATGTACCCGGCCGACGGCCGCAAGATCCCGGACCATTACGCGCAACCCTACGCGCTGCATGACGAGCTCGACGCGAAGCTCGGCCCGTTCCCGCTGTTCAAGTTCTGGGGTCCGCTCACCGACATCAGCTCGAGCGAGTGGATCGCCCGGGCGACGTTGCACGTGATGCAGACGCGCAATCCGACGCTCACGCTCACCTACCTGCCGCATCTCGACTACAACCTGCAGCGCCTCGGGCCCGATCTCGGTCATCGGCGCATCCGGCAGGACTTGTGGGAGATCGACGCGGTCTGCGGCACGCTGATCGACTACGCCGCCTCGAGCGGGCGCGACGTGATCGTCGTCTCCGAGTACGGCATCACGCCGGTGACGGACGCGGTGCATATCAATCGCGCGCTGCGCAAGGCCGGACTGATCGTGGTGCGCCCCGAAGAGCACGGCCGCGAGATCCTGGATGCCGGCGCGAGCGCCGCGTTCGCGCTTGCCGATCACCAGATCGCGCATGTCTACGTCAACGACCGCAACCGCATCAACGAGGTGCGCGAGCTGCTCGAGAAGCTCGACGGCGTCGAGCGCGTGCTCGACAAGCGCGGCAAGCGCGAAGTCGGCCTGGATCACGAGCGCTCGGGCGAGCTGGTCGCGATATCGAAGGCCGATCGCTGGTTCAGCTACTACTACTGGCTGGATGACCGCCTGGCGCCGGACTTCGCGCGCACGGTAGACATCCACCGCAAGCCGGGCTACGACCCGGTGGAGCTGTTCGTCGACCCGGCGATCCGCCTGCCGATGCTGGCGACCGGCTGGCGTCTGGCGAAGCGCAAGCTCGGCTTTCGCACGCTGCTCGACGTCATTTCACTCAAGGACACGGCGCTGGTGAGGGGCTCGCACGGGCGCCTGACCGACAATCCGCAGCACGGACCGCTGGTGATCAGCTCGCGCGCCGATCGCCTGCCGCAGGGCGCGCTCGAGGCGACCGCGTTCAAGCAGCTGGTCCTCGATCACGTGTTCGGCTGAAGCCGCGCGCCGCCGCGTCGGTGGCTAGCCGTGCAGACTGTTGTACTTCTCCATGAGCTGCTCGGGCGTTTCGTCGAACTCCGGGTTCTTGACGATGCAATCGGCGGGACACACGAGCTTGCACTGCGGCTCGTCCTCGGCGCCGACGCACTCGGTGCATTTCAGCGGATCGATGACGTAGATTGGGTCCCCGATCGAGATCGCGTCGTTCGGGCACACCGCGGGGCAGGCATCGCAGGCGGTGCAGTTGTCGTCGATGAGCAGGGCCATTGCAGTCCTCCTTTAAAAAGCGCGCTCAAGCTGCGGCGCGCTCCTGCAGTTCCTTGAGCTTGTCGTGGCGGAAGGCGCCCCACAGGGCGGCGCCGATCGCGCCGGCGTAGATCGAGTCCGGGTGGCTTTCCACTTCGATGTTCCCGACCTTCTCGTTCACCAGCTCCTCCTGCACCGCGGCAAGCAAGCCCGCATCGAGCGCAAGGCCGCCGGTCAGCAGCACTTTGCCGCTCTTGATGCCGGTCACCTTGAGCAGCTTCACCAGGCGCGAGGCCATCGAGAGGTGAATGCCCTTGAGGATGTCCTGGGTCGGAATGCCGCGCGACACCATGTTGATGACGTCGGTCTCGGCGAGCACGGCGCAGATCGAGCTCACCTTCTCGGGATTCTCGGAGGTCTTCGACAGGCGTCCGATCTCCTCGACCGCAACGCCGAGGTAGCGCGCGATGTTCTCGAGGAACTGCCCCGAGCCCGAGGCGCACTGGCTGGTCATCTTGTAGGAGAGCACCTTGCCGCGCTCGTCGACGTAGATCGCGCGGCCGTTGAGCGCGCCGATGTCGACGACCGCGCGCGCCTCGGGCTGCAGGTACACACCGCCGCGCGCGTGGGTGGTCATGGTGTAGAAGTGCCCGGTGGCGAACTTGACGTTCTCGCCCTCGCCCGTGGTCGCGGTGTAGGCGACGTCCTCGGGCGCGAGCTTCGCCTCGGCGAGGATCTCGTCGTAGGTTTGCTTCGCCAGCTCCATCGGATCACGGCGGCGGATGCGCTCGCAACGCTTCGCCAGCCACTCGGTCTTGTCGCCCTCGCTGCGGAACACGACCGCCTTCACCGCCCCTGAGCCGATGTCGATACCGACCGTATGCAGGGGGGCCGAGCCCCTCCCGGCTGAGTCCCTCGGGGCCTTCCCGGCCCCCCCGCGCCCCACGGGGGCTGCTGGATACGCGTCGTTCATGCGGCCTCCTCTCTTTTCTCGATGGACTTGCCCTCCTCCATCACCGCGCGCCAGGCGAAGGTCGCGCCGCCGAGCGCACCGGTGTAGATCGAGTCCGGGTTGATATTGAGCGTCACGCTTCCGTAGTTCTCCTCGATCAGCTCGGAGAGCGACTTGACTGCCGCCTCGTTCTTGGCGACGCCGCCGGTGAAAGTGAACTCGTTCCTCACGCCGCCCGAGCGCGCCAGGATCGACATCGCGCGCAGGATGATCGCGCGGTGCAGTCCGGCCATGATGTCCTCGCGTTTCTCGCCGAGCGACAGCCGGTCGCGCAGCTCTGCGCCGGCGAATACCGTGCAAGTCGAATTGATGCGCACCGTCTTGGTCGACTTCATGGCCAGAGGCCCGAGCTCGTGCAAGCCCATGTTCATCTCGTCGGCGATGTAGCCGAGATAGCGTCCACAGCCGGCCGCGCAGCGGTCGTTCATCTGGAAGCTCTCGACGATGCCGTGCGGGTCGACCTGGATCGCCTTGGTATCCTGGCCGCCGATGTCGAGCACGGTCGCGGTGTGCGGGTACATCACGTGCGCGCCCAGCCCGTGGCACAGGATCTCGGAGCGCACGTGCTCCTTGGAGAATGGCAGCCTCGCGCGGCCATAGCCGGTGCCTACCACGTAGGCCTCCTCGAGCGGCACGTCGAGCACGCCCTGAATCGGCGCGCGCACCGCGTTGCCGCGCGCGGCGGTCTCGGGCAGCGCCTTGAAGGTGCGCTCGAGCGCCGCCAGCAGGTTCGGCGAGAGGGAATCGAGATAGACCCGGTTCTCGACTTCGATGATCGAGCGGTCGAAGACATTGAGCAGGAAGTCGTAGCGCAGCCCGGCCTCCTTCGCCACGTCTTCGCCGATCGCGAGGTAGCGGCTGCCGGCGATGTCGCGGAAGAAGTCGCTCTTGCGTTTCGCGCCCGGCGCGAAGAGCTCCGGCGCCTCCTTGCGCAGCCGCCCGAACACCTGCTCGAGCGCGGCGCTCACGGCCTTCTCGGCGTCGCCGAAACGTGCCGTGGCGACGCTCTTCGCGCACACCTGCTCCAGATCGGCGAGCTGCACCAGAAACTGCTCGAGCCGGAAATCGCGCTCGAGCTGCCCGACGAAATCCTCCAGCCCGCCATTCAGCGCCTTGCTCTTTCCGAGCGCCTCGCGAAACAGGTGAAAGCGCGCCGAGACGAGCGCCTCCTGCTTGGCGACCGTAGCGGCGGTGTCGTAGTTCGAGCGCGAGTTGGTGATGCCGCGCCCGAGGACCCTTTGCTGCTCGTCGATCACCACCGCCTTGGTGGTGGTCGAGCCCAGGTCGATGCCAATGAAGCAGCGCATGGCGGTTCCCCTCAGTGCGCGGTGGAAGACGGCGTCGCCGGTGCGGGCACGATGGGCGGCATGGCGGCGCGCCCGCCGCCACCCGCGGCTCTCTTCTGCTTGACCATTTGGAAGTAGCTTTCCAGCCGGTTCTTGATGTTGGCCGCCGAGAAGTAGCGCGGGTCGACGAGGTCCGACTCGATGAACGCCGCGGGCTTGCCGGTGCGCCGCTCGACTTCGCGCAGGATCAGCAGCTGCCCCGCGGAAAAGCTGTTGCAGCTCTTGATCGAGTTGATCAGGAGGCCATCCGCCTGGTACTCGTCGAGGTACTTGCAGATCATGTCGATGCGCTGGGGGAAGTTGAGGTTGGTGTAGCAGCCCAGGCAATACTCGGCGAGCGACTCGAGCGGATGGTCCGGGTCGTGCCGGAAGCCGAAGTCGTACACGCCGCCGACCTTGGAATAGGTCGAGGCCACCACCACCGCGCCCTCGTCGTAGAACATCTTCCAGAAGTCGCGGAAGCTGGTCCAGTTGGGCGGCCCCTCGACCACCAGCCGGTACTTCTCGCCCGGATGCTCGCCATCGGGCGTGACCGGCCCCTTGCCGTCGCGGATGCGCTGCTCGATCTCGCTGCGCAGCACGTTGTAGAACTTGGTCGCCTCCGGCGTGCCGCGAAAAGCCGTAAAGATCGGGCCGATGTAGTACACGGCGCCGAAATAGCCGTCGATCGGCGAGGGCTTGTGCTTGGCCGACTGCAGCGTCCAGACGAGATCCTCCTCGGCCTTGGCCGACTCCTTCATGTACTGGCGCAGGCGATCGATGTCGAACTTCACGCCCGAGACCTTCTCGAGCGTCGGGATGACCTTCTCCTTGAGCTGCTTGACGACGTAGTCGCGCATGTTCTGCGAGATGGTGCCGTCGCCCTGGTAGGGCACGTGCAGCATCACCGTCTCGCAGTCATACTTCTGGCGGATCAGCTCGAACCACTTCATGAAGGTGAAGCAGCCCGTGTAGGACAGCAGCAGCACGTCGGGCGTGGGCAGAGGCTCGCCGGTCGGACCCACCTGCCCCTGCAGCATCATGCCGAGATCGGCCTTGACGTAGGTGCACACGTCCTCGGAGTGGCCGTCGCGCTCGGCGTCCATGATCATCTTGCCGGACTTCTTGCGCAGGCCATTCTGCAGCGCGTTGGTCTCCGGCAGGCTGCGCGCGAAGTCGAAGCACATCAGCAGCTCGTTCAGGTTGCCCGGCACGAAGGTCGCGGAGACCTTGCGGTTCTGCTCGCGCGCGCGCGCCAGCTCGTGATAGTTGCCGTTGATGAGCTCTTTTTGCAGCAGCATCGAGTCCTCTTTCTGGACCGGTGGCGGCTTTTTCGGCGTGCTCTTTCCCGGCACGATCTGGATCGGCGTGCCGGATGGGTTCGCGCTCATGCTCATGCGGTCTCCTCGCGCCTTACGCGGCGCTCCAAAGCTTGATCGAATCGGCGAAGGTCCCCGCCTGCTCGCGGATCGGAGCCATCTGGCCGGTGTTCTCGGCGTACTTGAACGCGGTGTAGGGCACCTTGTGCTGGGCGAGCACGCCCTGCAGCATCGGGCGCTCGAGCAGCGCCGGGTCGCAGAACGAAGGCGCGGCGAACACCACGCCCTCTCCAGCGTTGTCCTTCACCTGCTTGAGGAGGAACTTACCCTTGTCTTCCTTGCGCTCGTCGTACTTCGACGACGTCGAGGCCGA
>JBFKUL010000161.1:0-6684 GCA_041635755.1 Burkholderiales bacterium
ATCCTGTACTGACGCAATTCGTCCAGCCGCTCCTTCTCGTCCGCCGGGAGAGGCGCGCTCATTGGTTGCTCCATGAAACTCGGTCACGTTCGTTGCATTTCATTCTAGTACGTATCGTTTTCCCTCGCCGCCGAAAAGCATGGCATTCAGCCCGGCATACGTCGCGCGCTGCGCATGGTGCCTGAACACCGCCGTCAAACGATCAATCGCGTGCGCCAACGATTGCCCTGCGCGACGCTCGACGTGCTGCATCGGCTTCTCGCTTTCGCAAAGCGCGTCGATAGACACCGAGCGCGTTCGCGATCGGCCCGCGCGCGCGAGAAACCCGGCGCCTAAAGATCGCCGAGATTGTCGCGGCGCTGTTTCTGGTCGAGCGCGAGCACCATCAGGGCAAGCTGCGGCGCAGCGACATTCGACCAGCCCGCCGTCATGCTGCCGTCCTTCCAGAGAACGGTGAGCGCAACCGCGTCGATCTGCGTCAGGTTGTCCATCCCGCTCTGGAAGATCTCGGCAACCGTGGTGCCATGAAGGCTCTGGATCTTTGCCACCGCTCACCTCCTCATCGATAGGGCGACTATTCGCGCAATGGCTGGGCAACAGATGTTCTTACCGCGATTCGCCTGTCGCCCGCAAGCGACGTCGTGATGACGCGTCAATCGAATTGGAAATGACTCAAGAGTACAGAACTCTTTCGCCGCGGTTTTGCTATGTCATGGACGGCGCGCGTCGTGGGCGCGAAAATGTGCTCGTACGCAGGGGGCTGCGCTATGCGGAGGAGTCATGTTCGCCTGGACGAACCGCGAATCGAAGTTTCATCGCCCCGCCCCGTGGGCGTTTGCGCTTTGCGGCGCCGCCCTGCTGAGCGCCTGCCAGACGCCCGTCCCGCCCGATCCGCAGGCCGCGCTGATCGCCAAGGGCCGGCAGATCTTCTTCAACGAAACGTTCAACGGCAACGGCCGCACCTGCGGCACCTGCCACCGTGAGGACAACAACTTCACCATCGACCCGGCGTTCATCGCGACGCTGCCTGCGAACGATGCGTTGTTCGTTGCCGAGTTCACGCCGGCGCTGGCAAAGAATTTTGAGAATCCCCGTCTGATTCGCGAGTTCGGGCTGATTCTGGAGAACCTGGACGGCTTCGGCGATCTCGAGAACACGTTCACGCAGCGCGGCGTGCCGCATGTCCTGGCGCAGCGCACCTCAATCGACAGTCCGCAGGGGCCACGCACCGGCTGGTCGGGCGACGGCGCGCCCGGCGACGGGTCGCTGCGTTCGTTCGCGGTCGGCGCCGTGATTCAGCATTTCCCGAAGACCCTGGGCCGGGTTGCCGGCGTCGATTTCCGCCTGCCGACCGATGACGAGCTCGACGCGCTGGAAGCGTTCCAGCTCTCGCTCGGGCGTCAGGGCGAGCTGCAGCTGCCGCTGCGCTTGAAAGGCATCGTGGCCAAGCGCGGGCAGGCGATCTTTCTCGACAACGCGCTGGGAAAGTGCAACATCTGCCATGCCAACGCCGGCGCGAACGCGGTGTTGAACAACGCCAATCTCGGCAACGCGAACTTCAATACCGGCGTAGAGAATCTTCCGGACCAGCCGGCGGACCTGAGCGGCGAGCGGGTGCCGCCCGACGACGGGCTGGGCACCCCGGGCGACGGCACTTTCAATACGCCGTCCGTGGTCGAAGCGGCCGACACCGGACCCTTTTTCCATAACAACTCGATCGAGACGATCGAGGGCGCGGTCGCGTTCTACGACGGCGACGCGTTCAACAATTCGCCGTCCGGACGTTTCCTCGCAAGCCTCGATCCGCGCGGCGTGGGCATCAAACTGGACGCCACCCAGATCGTCGAGATCGCCGCGTTCCTGCGCGTCATCAACGCGCTCGAGAACGTCCGCTCGAGCATCGAGCTGCTAGAGCAGAGCCGGGCCGGCCGCCGCGAGGACCGCAAGGCGCTGATCCAGCGCGCCGCAAGCGAAATCGGCGACGGCGTACAGGTCCTGGAAGGCGGCGGCCTGCATCCGCGAGCGCTCTCCCATCTGAGGAACGCCGAAAAACTTGCACAGCGCGCGGCGCGCAGCCTCTTCTTCCACAAGGACCTGGCGCGCGACGCGATCGGCGAGCTGGAAAAAGCGCGCGCCCAGTTGGTCGAATCGTGACAGGCGCGTCGCGCGAAACGAGGAGAGATTGATCATGCGAACACTGATTCTGGCGGCCGGCGCAGCGATCGCATTGCTCGGCAGCGTGTCCCATGCGCACGGCCAGAAATCGACCGAGCGCTACATCCCGATCGGCCAGTCTCCCGGCCTGTCCGGCAAATACACGTACATCGGAACCCTCGATGCCGTCGCGTCGGACAAACGCAGCGTCACGGCGGGCGGCCGCACGGTCAGAATCACCGATCAGACGCGAATCTGGCTCGACCGCTCCAGCCTGAAGCAGAGCAACCGCAGCGGCACCCTCGGCGATCTGCAGCCCGGCCGCCGCGTCGAGATCAAGCTCGACGACCCCTCGCGGCCGCAAGCGGCAGAGTGGATCAAGGTGGAGGGCAGTTCTCCGTAATTCCGACGCGGAGGCCGCGAGCCGCAACGGCACCCGCCTCAGGTGCCGGAGATGTAGCGCTGGAAGAACAGCGTGACGCCAAAACCGACGAGGCCCACCCCCGCAAGCGCAAGCGCGCCGGTGCCCGCGATCAGCATCGCGTCGAGCAGCGAGATCCCGGCGATGAGGCTCACCACGGCGCGCGGGATATCGCCCTTGCGCCGTCGGCGCAGGAACCAGAGCGCCACCAGCACCCACACGGTGAAGAGCAGCCAGAACAACCCGACCGCGAGCTGCGCGCTTGCGAGCCACGCGCCGTAAACCACCGGCGCGGCGAGGAACAGAAGCGGCCAGAGGTTCTCGACCTTGCCGAGGTTCTCCTGTTTGGCGATGTAGGTGAGGCCGATCAGGTAGCACAGCATCAGCCCGGCGCCGACCCAAAGCGCACCGGGCAGCGCGAGCGTGTAGCAAAGCGCCGCCGCAACGTAGACGAGCACGCGGCAAAGGCCCATCACCACCGGGCTGAGCGGGTTCTTCTTGTGGTTCCAGTCGTAGAACGTGATCGCCGCGGCCAACGCAAGGCCGCCCGCGGCCGGCCACAGTCCGGTTTTCGGTGCAAAGCCGAATCCGACCCAGATCAGAAGCACCGTTCCCGCGCCCATCATGCCGAAGCCGTAGCGGTAAACCTCGCGTGCACCGATCTCGCCCGAGGGAATCGGGCGCTCGGGTCGCTCGAGCGCGTCGATCCGCGCATCGAAGGCGTCGTTCAGGAACATGCCGCCGATGTAGAACAGCGAAAACGCGGCGAGCATCACTGCGAATTCTGCGCCGAAGCCGGCTGCGCCGGCCAGCACCGCGCCGGCCAGCGTGTTAGTCCAGACCGTGGGCAGGTTGGATACGCGCCCCAGCCTGAGCGCCGTATGGAGCTTCACTGTCGCAGCTGGGCCGTCACCCAGTTGAGCTCGCGCGCGATCGCCGAGCTGAGATCCACCTTGCGATACGCTTCGGGCAGCACCTCCCAGGTGTAGGTCTCGACCTCGAGGTGCCTGCTGATCGGCTCGGCACGGTGCAGCCTCAGGATCTCGGCGAGGAACGACTGGGTGGTGCCGAAGTGCGTCATCTGCTCGAGGAACACCGGCACGTGGAAATGCACGCGCCATTCGGTGCCCGGCGCGTCCTTCGCCTTTGCGAGTGCCTGCGGCAGATCGACGAAACGCCGCAGCGTGCCCTTGATCTTCGATTTGCGCACCACCTGGTGCAGGTACACCGGCTCGGCGAAGGCCGCGAGGTGCTTGGCGCTCTGCGCGCTGAACTTCGCCACCTTGAGCGCCGAGCTCAGCTGCAGCTTCGCGATCAGGATGCCGTTCGCGCGCAAACGCTCGATGCTCGCCTTCGGGTCCTCGAACTCGACCGCGGCGTGGCAGACGTCGTAGCAGACCCCGATGTGCCGGCGCATCGCCACTTCCGCCTCGGCCACCGAAAGGCCGGTGAGCTGCACGAGCCGCGCGACGCCCTTGCGATCGAACAGGCGCCGGTTGAAGAACGCGACCGTCTCGTCGATGGTCTCGAGGTAGCAGTACGGCTCGGGCTCCAGCGCGAGCGCGATGGTCTGGCCGGTCTTCTTCGCGATGTCGACAAGATGCGCCACGTGGCGGATCAGATGATCGGTGATCGCTGGCAGCCGGCCCTCGGCCCAGGGCTTGAAGGTGCACGGCACGGTGCTGACGCTGCCCTCCTGCCCCGCCGGCAGCAGCTCGCTCAGGATGTCGGCCAAGTGATCGGTGTAGGCGAGCCGCTCGGGCTCGCTCCAGTCCGGCCGGTAGGCATTCTCCTTGACCGCGCGTCCGTGGAACGCGCCGTACGGAAAGCCGTTGATCGTGAAGACGTAGTAGTTGCCCTCGGCGAGAAAGCGCTTGAGCTCGGCGAGCGCGCCGCGCTCGCGCAGGCTTTCTGCGGCCGCGTGTCCGAGTCGCAGCCCGACGCCAAGCGGCCGGTCTTTTGCGACCGCCGCCTTGATCGCAGGCAGATGGCGCGCGAGACCCGCCATCACCTCATCCAGGGGCTCGCCCGGGTGGATGTTGGTGCAGTACGTGAGGTGTCCGAGGTCGCGGCCGGAGACCTGGCCCGCGGCAAGGTGCATCAGGTGCTCGAGCGCTGCTGCAGCCAGAGCATTGCCTGGCGCATGCGCTCGACGTCGACCTCGTGCACTTCGACGCCGGCGCCGATGCCTGCAAGCAGCGTCACCGTCAGCTCGCCGCCGAGGTGCTCCTGGAAGTCCTTGAGGCCCTCCAGGATGGCCCACTCCCCGTTCGCGCCGGTCCGGGCAAGCGCCGCGTGCCACAGCTCGAAGCCGAGGTATTCGAGCAGCGCGCAGATGCGCACCTCCTCGCCCTCGGGCAGCAGGCCTGCAAGCACCGAGTAGCGCGCATCGAGCGCCATGCCGATCGCCACCGCCTCGCCGTGACGCACGTGGTGGCGCGTGAGGCTTTCGAGCTTGTGGGCCGACCAGTGTCCGTAGTCGAGCGGTCGCGCGCTACCCATCTCGAACGGGTCGCCGCCATGCCCAATCTGGTGCATGTGCAGCTCGGCGCAGCGCCGGATCATGGTGGCCATTGCCGAGCGCTCGAAGGTCGCCAAGTCGTCCGAGTGACGTTCGATCCAGGTGAAGAATTCGGCGTCTCGGATCAGCGAGACCTTCACCGCCTCGGCCATGCCGGCGATCTTGTCGCGATCGGGCAGCGTCATGATGAAGCGCAGGTCGTTCAGCACCGCAAACGGCGGCGCGAAGGTACCGACAAAGTTCTTCACGCCATGCAGGTTGACGCCGTTCTTGACCCCGACGCCGGAGTCATTCTGCGCCAGCACCGTGGTCGGGATGCGGATGTGGCGCACGCCGCGATGCGTGGTCGAGGCGACCAGCCCGACCGCGTCGAGTACCGCGCCGCCGCCGACCGCGATGACGTACGAATGCCGGTCGATGTGCAGGTCGAACAGCGTCTGCTGGAAACCCTCGACGAAATGCAGCTCGGCTTTGATCTTCTCGCCGCCGGGCACCGCGATCGGCGGGCACGCAAGCTCGATCACGTCGCGGTGCCGCTCGGCGTAGGCCTTGATCGCATCGATGAGCGGCGGGGTATCGGAAGTCAGGCCGTCGTCGACGAACACCACCACCCGGTGGCGCTTGGCGGGCTCGAGCCGGCAGAGCACGTCGCGCAGCGCCGCATTCTCCGGATCGAATACGCCTTCGGTAAATACGACCGGGAACTCGTAGGGCACCGCGAAACGCTGCCAGTGCGTGGCAGTTTGCGACTGCGTCGAGCGAACATCCGTCGTCATGTGCAGCATCCTATTTTAGAATAGCTCATATGCGCTACGTCCTCATCCTGCTCGGCCTGCTGATGGTGGCATTTGCCGCCGTGCAGTACAACGACCCCGACGGTCTGCTGTGGGTGTTCATCTACCTGGTACCGGCGGCCTGGGCATTCGCTGCCGCGTTCCGCCCGGCGCACGTGCGCTCGCTCGCCGGCGAGCGCCTGCTCTGGGCCACCTTGACGCTCGGCGCGGGCGCCCTGGTGCTGTACTGGCCCACGGTGCCCGAGTTCTGGCGCAAGGACGTGTGGTGGGTCGAGGAAACCGCGCGCGAGGGCATGGGGGTGATGGTCGGCGTCGCCGTCCTCGTGATCGTGCTCGCCGGCGTTATGGCGAGAAGTCGCCGCTCTTGATGTAGGCGACGACCGCTTTTCTCTGCTCGAGCGAGAACACGTCCTTCCAGCCCGGCATCTTGCCGAAGCCGAAGGTGACCCGGTCGTAGATGAAATCCGGCGCCAGCTGACCCGGGTTGAGCTTGGGCGCCTTGCCCGGATATGCCGCAGCGCCATGGCAATGCCGGCACTGGTTTTCCCATACGTCCCGGCCGGCCTTGATGTTCTTGGGGTTCGACATATAGGCCTTGTCGAAATTCGGAGTGGGCTCGGCTTTCGCCGCCTTCTCCGTGCCGCTTCCCTTGGTGGCGTTGCCGCTGGCCACTGCAGAGGTCGCAGCCAGCGCGCAGAGCAACACAATGATCGATCGAACCTTCATACAAGCTTCACTCGATATCGCGGACCGCCGAAACAAAGCCGCCGCCGCGCAAGCGCGGCGGCGGTCGG
>JBFKUL010000162.1:0-6660 GCA_041635755.1 Burkholderiales bacterium
AACGTGTCCATTCAAATGGCGAGCGTCGGGGAGCAAAGCCAGTCGACACTTAACCGTATCGGAAATATCGCTTAAACCAATCCGCGAAGCGCGCCAGACCCTGCTCGAGCGGTGTAGCCGGTGAAAAGCCGACGGCGTTGGCGAGGAGGTTCGAATCGGCAAAGGTGCTTCTTACGTCGCCCGGCTGCATGGGCCGTAGCTCCCTGATTGCCTTCTTGCCGAGTGCGCGCTCGAGCGCCGAGATGTAATCGAGCAGGCCGACGGGCTGGTGATTGCCGATGTTGTAAACGCGCCAAGGCGCCCAACTGGTAGCGGCGTTCGGCCTCGCCGCATCAAACGAGGGATCGGGGGTCGCGGGCCGGTCGAGCACCTGCAGCGTGCCTTGGACAATATCGTCGATGTAGGTAAAGTCGCGCTCCATGTCGCCCTGGTTGAAAACTTGGATCGGCTTACCCTCCACGATCGCGCGGGCGAACAAGATCGGCGACATGTCGGGGCGGCCCCACGGCCCATAGACGGTGAAGTAGCGAAGGCCGGTGGTCGGGATGGCAAAAAGATGGCTGTACGTGTGCGCCATCAGCTCGTTCGACTTTTTTGTCGCCGCATACAGACTCAGCGGATGATCGACGTTATCCGCCTCCGACCACGGAAGCTTGGTATTGCCCCCATAGACGCTTGAGCTGGAAGCGTAGACCAGGTGTTTCGGCGGATGCCGCCGGCAAGCTTCCAGCAAGTTCGTAAAGCCGACAAGATTCGCCTGAATGTAGGAGCCAGGGTTCTCGAGACCATAACGAACTCCAGGTTGTGCCGCGAGGTGCAGGACAAAGGAAGGCTTTGCGCGTGCAAACAATCTATCGAGCGCTCCAGTTTCGGCAAGATCGGTCTTTTCGAAGCTGAAACCTTTGGTGCCTTCAAGCTGCTTGAGCCGATCGCGCTTGAGTTCGACCGAGTAGTACGTCGAAAGGTTGTCGATCCCCAGCACGGTCTCGCCCTTCTCAAGCAGGCGCTTGGCGCAGTGCATGCCGATGAATCCTGCGCAACCGGTCACGAGAACCGTCACTTGCCGCCCTTCACTTTGCGTAGCTCGATCAGCTTGGCGTACTTGAGGTAGCTGTTGATGCAGCCAATCGAGATGTGCACCAGACCGGGCAGGCCGTCCAGAAAGCCGAGCCGCAGCACATAGAACTTGATGAATCGCACCGCCGGGGAAAACAGCAGCTGGAGAACGCCCCCCGATTGCTCGCGCTCGAAGAGCTGCTGCGCAGCGAGACTCGTGTGGCGGTTCTGCCGGTCGAGATAATTCGCGAGGCCGTCGGCCGAGTCGTGTAGCAGGTCGCCATCTAGCTTTCCGGGCGTTACCGCGAAGAGCACTTTTTCGTGCACCGGGTCATCGCTCCAGCGCGCCGAATTGCGATTGAATAGCCGCAGGCTCCAGTCGGGATAGCCCTCGCCGTGCGCGAGCCAGCGGCCCAGAAACCGGTTGCGTCGCGCCATGCGGTATACCGGTGAAACGGGGTCTCCCAGCGCGCGTTGAATGCTCGCCGCAAGCTGGGGTGTGACGCGCTCGTCGGCGTCCACACACAGGACCCAGTCGTGCTTCGCCTGGTCGACCGCGTACTGGCGCTGGCCGCCGTAGCCTATCCAGTCTTTCTCGATCACTCTCGCGCCAAGACGCGCGGCGATCGCGCGGGTTTCGTCCTTGCTGCCGGAGTCGACCACCAGGATCTCGTCAGCGAAAGCGACGCTCGCGAGGCACTCCTCGAGCTGCGCCGCCGCGTCGCGCGTGATCAGGACTGCGGAGAGGCGAGCTCGATTTGATGGCGATGGCAAGCGGGAATCCGGCTAGAATGGGCCAACAAAAACCGCGCTATTCTAGCCCACGCCACCGCGGCGTCCCCCTCCCAAGCGTGCCGCGCATCCTATTCGTCAAGACGTCCTCGCTCGGCGACGTCGTGCACCACTGCCCTGCGGTGAGCGACGCCGCGCGCCGACTGCCGGACGCACAGATCGATTGGGTGGTCGAGGAGGGCTTCGCCGGTGTGGCGGCGCTTCATCCAGCCGTACGTCGGGTGATTCCGGTCGCGGTGCGGCGCTGGCGCGGCTCGCTTTGGCATCCCGCCGTGTGGTCCGAGCTTGCCACGTTCCGGCGCGCGCTCCGCGGCGAGCGCTATGATGCTGTGATCGATACGCAGGGATTGATCAAAAGTGCGGTGCTTTGCAGATTTGCGCATGGAAAACGTTACGGCTACGACGCGCGAAGCGCGCGCGAGCCTCTGGCCGCGCGCATCTATGAGGAATGCTACGGCGTGCCGCGTGCGCTGCACGCGGTGGAACGCAACCGCGCGCTGTCGGCCGCCGCGCTCGGCTACGTGATCGACGATCTGTGCGACTACGGCCTGCGTTCGGAAGGCGCGCCGCCGATTGAGAGTGATGATCCCTACGTTGTCCTTATCACGATGACGAGCCGTGACGACAAGCTTTGGCCGGAGGCGGGCTGGATTGAGCTCGGTCGCGCGCTCGGTTTGCGCGGGTTGCGCTGCATCCTGCCTTGGGGAAGCGAGCCGGAGCGTTTGCGTTGCGAGCGCCTGGGCGCCGCCATCAACGAGGCAGTGGTGCCACGCCGCATGACGCTCAGCGAGCTCGCGCGGTTGTTTCGCGGCGCGCGCGTCGTTGTAGGTACCGACACCGGCTTGACGCACCTTGCGGCTGCGCTCGGGGTGCCGACTGCGGGCCTGTACTGCGGCTCCGACCCGGCGCTGACCGGGTTGTACGGGGGGGCGGAAATCCGCAACCTCGGCAATGTCGGCGCATCGCCCACGCCCGCAGCGGTGGTCGCCGCGCTTGAGGGCTTCTGGTGATGGGGCGCGGGTTCTACACGCTGCTGCTGCGCATCTCGCTGCCACTCATCTTGATGCGGCTATGGTGGCGCGGACGGCGCGAACCGGGCTACCGCGAGCATGTCGCGGAACGTTTCGGGCGCTACGCCGCGCAGCCCAGGGCAAACCTCATCTGGCTGCACGCCGTTTCGGTCGGCGAGGCGAGAGCATCAGCGCCGCTCGTGCGCGGACTGCAACGCGAGCTTCGGAACTTCGAGCTGCTTCTTACCTGCACTACCGCGACGGGCCGCGCGACGCTCGAGCAGGTGTTCGGCCAGACGGTCCACATTGCGTACCTGCCCTACGATTTTCCGGAGGCGGCGCGGCGTTTTCTCGAGCATTTCAAGCCGCGCCTGGGCATCGTGATGGAGACCGAGGTGTGGCCCAACCTGCTCGCGGCCTGCCAGGAAATGGGCGTGCCGGTGATGCTCGCGAACGCGCGCCTATCGCGCAAATCGGCGCGCGGCTATCGTCGCTTTGCAAAGCTCACGCGACCCGCCTTCGCCGCGTTCTCGGCGATCTGCGCGCAAAGCGCCAGAGCGGCGCGCCGCCTGCGCTGGCTGGGTGCGCGGCACACGCTGGTCACTGGGAACCTGAAGTTCGACGTCGAACCGGATGCCGCGAAGGTTTCGGAAGGTTACGCGTTCAAGGCCTCCCTGCGCGGTCGCAAGGTGCTGCTGCTTGCCAGCACGCGCGATGGCGAGGAGGCTAGGCTGCTCGACGCGTTGCGCATGGAGGACGATGGCACGCTTGTGATCCTCGTTCCCCGGCATCCGCAGCGCTTCGACGAAGTGGCGGCGCTCATCGAGATCGGTGGCTTCAGCGTCGCCCGCAGAAGCCTCGGCCAGGCGCCGCACTCGAAGCGTCGTGTGTACCTGGGCGACACGATGGGGGAGATGTCGTTCTACTACACGCTCGCTGACGTCGCGGTGATCGGTGGCAGTTTCTTGCCGCTCGGGGGACAGAATCTTATCGAGGCGTGCGCTGCGGGTGTTCCCGTGGTGTTCGGGCCGAGCATGTTCAATTTTGCCGAGGCGGCGCAGTTGGCACTGCAGTCCGGCGCGGCGGTGCAGGTGTCCGATGCGCGCGAAGCGATCAGCGTGGCCCGCGCGCTGATCGCCGATCAGACGCGTTGCACGCAAATGGGTCTGGCGGGTGCGCGGCTGTGTGCGGCGCACCGGGGCGCCACCGAGCGCCATCTCGAGACCTGCGGCCGGCTGCTGAACCTCTAGAAAGGATCTCGCGCCGCGGCCGTCAGGGCCCGAGCGCGCGGTTGACTTCGTCGAGGTCCGTTTCCCGCAGCGAGCCGGCGGCCGCTTTCAGTCTGAGGTGGTTGGTGATGGTGTTGTAGCGCGCGAGCGCCAGATCGCGCCGCGTCGAGAACAGCTGCTGCTGCGCGTTCAGCACATCGATGTTGATGCGCACGCCGACCTCGTAGCCAAGGCGGTTGGAATCGAGCGCGCTCTGCGAGGACACCAGCGCCTGCTCGAGCGCCCCGACCTGCGCAATGCCGTTGATCACCGCAAGATAGTTCTGGCGCGTGCTGAGCACCGACGCCCGGCGCGCGTTCTCGAGGTCCTGCTTGGCCTTCTCGAAATTCGCTGCTGCCTCGCGCTCGCGCGACGAGAGCGCCCCTCCTTGATAGAGCGGTACCGCGAACTGCAGGCCGATGGTAGTGGTCGTGACGTCGCTGCCGATCGAGGACAGGGTAGAGGCGCTTTGCGAGGACTGGCCATGCGTCGCCACGGCATCCAGGGTGACGTGGTGTGCTGCCTTGGCGCGCTTCGCTTCGAGCGCAGCGATCTCACGTGCAGCCTCTTGCGCCTGCACTGCGAAGCTCTGCTTTTCAGCCAGGTCGGCCCAGTTCTGCATCTCCTTGGGGTCCGGGCCGGAGAGCTTGACGTCCGGGCGCAACGTCTTGAGCGTCGCATACTCCTTTCCGGTGATCTGCTCCAGCGCGCGCTTCTTGGTGTCGAGATCGTTTTGCGCTGCGATTTCCTGCGCCTGGATCAGGTCGAAGCGCGCCTGCGCTTCGTGCGTATCGGTGATGGTGGCGGTGCCAACCTCGAAGTTGCGTTTAGCTTGTGCGAGCTGCTCGGAGGTGGCGGCCTTTTGCGCCTTGACCAGCGCAAGAGTGTCCTGGGCCGCGAGAATGTCGAAGTAGGCCTGCGCCACTCTTACGATCAGATCCTGGCTGGCCTGGCCGAAGGCGGCCTCGGCCTGGCGAACCTGGAAGTCGGCCTGGTCCCGCTGCAGGAGGTTCTGCGCCCGGTAGATCGGCTGCGTCAGCGTGAGCGTGTAGCCGGCATTGCTGGGTTTGCGCACGAAGTCGGGTGAGACTGCGGGGTTGTCCGACTCGGAATCGATGCGTGATTTTGTCGCGTTCGCCGTCAGGTTGAGCGTCGGACGCAGCAGCGCGCGGCCCTGCGGCAGTTTCTCTTGCCCTGCAAGCAGCGCGAAGCGCGCCGCCGCGAATTGGGCGTCATAACCCTGCGCGTCGCGGAAAACCTGCAGCAGGTCTGCGGCGGCCGCAGCCGGTGCAGATACGCTCAGGACAATGGCAATCCAGAATCGACGGGTCATGGTGTTGGGCTCAATAAAGCGGCATTGCAGGATCCACGCTTCGCGCCCAGGCGTCGACGCCACCGGCGAGGTTGTGCACGCGCTCGAAGCCCTGGCGCTCGAGGAACTGCGCCGCGTGCATGCTGCGCGCGCCGTGGTGACAGATCACCACGGTCTCCGCACCGGGGTTGAGCTCGGCAAAGCGCCCCGGCAGCTCGCGCAGCGGCACCAGGCGCGAATCTGCAATGCTGCAGGTCTGGAATTCCCAGGGTTCGCGCACGTCGACCAGTTGCGGCCGCGCCCGGGCGGCATCGGCGATCCAGGCGGCGAGCTCTGCCGGCGTAAGATTCTTCATTCGGGGCTTAAAAGCGGAAGCGCGCCGGCTGCTCGCAATTCAGGAGCGGCGCGACTACCGTTTCAAAAAGCTCCGCCGTACGATACGCCCCGGGCGCGGTGCAGGTGGCGATTCTGGCGGTCATCACCGGAGCGTCTCCAACGATGGCGAACAGCCTTCCTTCGGGCGCCAGTTGATCGAGGAACGCCTTCGGCAGAATCGGCGCGGAGCCCGTCAGCACGATGACGTCATACGGTGCGTGCGCCGCCCAGCCGCGCGCCGCGTCGCCCTCTTCAAGGGTCAGGTTGTCAGCGCCGTGGCGCGCCAGGTTCTCGCGCCCGAAACGGGCGAGGGCAGGCTTGATCTCGACCGAATTCACGTGCGCGGCGCGGTGAGCGAGAAGCGCGGTCAGATAGCCGCTGCCGGTGCCCACTTCGAGCACGCGGTCGGTTTTTCGTACGCCGAGCTCCTGAAGCACCCGCGCTTCCATCTTGGGTGGCCACATGCGCTCGCCCGCCTGCGCGCTTCCTTCGAGCGGCAGCTCCATGTCACTGAAGGCAAGCGCGCGCAGCGCCGGCGGCACGAATTCCTCGCGCGGCACGACGTAGAGCAGGTCCAGCACATCCTGGTCAAGCACCTCCCAGGGTCGGATTTGCTGCTCGACCATGTTGAAGCGTGCCTGTTCGAAATTCATGGGGGTCGGCGGACTGTTTCGGGCGGGGAAAGCTAGTTTACCAAAGCGACCTCCGGGCAACTGCCGGCCGCGGCAGGTTTCACGGGTTCTTGTCAGGCGGGACGCTTTGCAGTAGCTTGCAGACTGCACGCAGGGGTCCTGGCGCAGATCGCGACTGGGTGAGAGATACCCTCGGAACCTGACGCGGGTAATGC
>JBFKUL010000163.1:0-6654 GCA_041635755.1 Burkholderiales bacterium
AGGCGAAGCCGATGCAAAGGCCGTTCCTGCCGCTCGTGGTCGCCATCGTCATCGTCGCAGCGCTGGTCTACGGCACCTTCGGCCTGTCTGCGTTCTCCGACCCGAACGCGCCTTTCCATACGCACGTCATTCCGCGCTACCTGAACGAGGGGCCGAAGGAGACCGGCGTGCCGAACGTCGTGACCGCGGTGCTCGCGAGCTATCGGGGCTTCGACACGCTTGGCGAAGTCATCGTTGTTTTCACGGCGGGCATCGGCGTCATCGCACTGCTCAGGCCCCGTCGCAAGGGCGGCAAGGAGAAGCGCAAGTGAGGACCGAGGTCGTCCTGCGGGTGATCGGCAAGCTGCTCATACCGTTCATGCTGCTTTTCGCCCTGTACGTTCAGTTTCACGGCGACTTCGGCCCGGGCGGCGGCTTTCAGGCCGGGGTGATCACCGCGGCCGCGGTAATCTTCTACGGCCTCATCTTCGGCCTGCCACAGGCGCGCCGCTTGGTGCCCGACTGGGTGGTCGAGACCATGGTGGCGCTCGGCGTGGCCATTTACCTCGGCGTGGGATTCGCGGGCCTCGCGCTAGGCGGCAACTTTCTTGACTACTTCGTGCTGCACGCGGACCCGGTCGAAGGACAGCACCGCGGCATCTTCTGGATCGAGATCGGCGTGCTCGTCACGGTCGCCGGCGTGATGCTGAAGATCTTCTACATGTTCGCCGGCCGCGGCCGCGGCAACGAGCCCGACCAATGACGGCTTTCGCCAGCCATTACACCTACTGGATGACCATTGTGCTCATGGTCAGCGGGCTGTACATCGTCATCGCGCGCGGCAACCTGATCAAGAAGCTGATCGGTCTTGCGATCTTCCAGACCTCGGTGTACCTGCTCTACATCGCACCGGGCAAGCTGATCGGCGGCACCGCGCCGATCGTCTCGGAGGCGTTCAAGGTCTACTCGAATCCCCTGCCGCACGTGCTGATCCTCACCGCGATCGTGGTGGGCGTGGCGACGCTCGCGCTCGGCCTGGCGATCGCGGTACGCGTGCGCGAGGCCTACGGCAGCGTGGAGGAAGACGAGATCCTCGCCGTCGACAGGTCCGACGAGGATCGAGCGTGACGGCCGGCATTGGGGAATTCCGCGCATGCTGAGCGCGGAGCACCTGCCTGCGCTGCAGGTGGTGGTGCCGCTCGCCGCGGCGCCGCTGATCGTGCTGCTGCGCCGTCCCGGCGTGGCCTGGGCGATCGCCACCGCCGTGTCCGTGTTCGCGTTCGCCTGCTCGGTGATGCTCGCCTGGCGCGTCGCTGCCGATGGCGCGATCTCCTACGAGCTGGGCAGCTGGGCTCCGCCATGGGGGATCGAGTACCGGGTGGACGCGCTCTCCGCGTTCGTGCTGGTGCTGGTCGCCTCGATCGGCGCGGTGGCCGCGCTCTACGCTCGGCGCAGCATCGCTGCCGAGCTGTCTGAGGACCAGCACTATCTCTTTTACACCATGTTCGTGCTGTGCCTTGCGGGCCTGCTCGGCATGACGATCACCGGCGATGCCTTCAACCTGTTCGTGTTCATGGAGGTCTCGTCGCTGTCGATGTACGTGCTGATTGCCCTGGGGCGCCACCGGCGTGCGCTCATGGCGGCCTTCCAGTATCTGATTCTCGGTACCGTCGGTGCCACATGCTTCGTCATCGGGGTGGGATTGCTCTACCTCAGCACCGGCACGCTCAACCTCGTCGACCTCGCCGAGCGCGTGCAGCAGGTCAAGGACCTGCGCCCGATTCTCGCCGCGCTCGCCTTTCTGACCGTCGGCATGTCGCTCAAGGCCGCGGTGTTTCCGCTGCACCTGTGGCTGCCGAACGCCTACACCTACGCGCCGTCGGTGGTCAGCGCGTTTCTCGCCGCGACGGCGACCAAGGTGGCGATCTACGTCCTGATACGCTTTTACTTCACCGTGTTCGGCGAGCGGCTGGTGCTGGAGGCCTTGCCGATGAGCGAGATCCTGATCGCGCTCTCGGTGCTCGCGATCGTGACGGCCTCGCTGGTGGCGGTGTTCCAGAGTGATTTGAAGCGCATGTTCGCGTATTCGAGCGTGGCGCAGATCGGCTACATCACGCTCGGCATCGGCCTCGCCAACGCCCCGGGCCTGACTGCGGCCACGGTGCACCTGTTCAACCACGGCATCACCAAGGGCGCGATTTTCATGCTGCTTGGGTGCCTTGCGCTTCGCGCGGGGCGCACCGGCTTCGATTGCGCAGCGGGCCTTGCGCGCAGCATGCCGTTCACTGCGTTCGGCATGGTGATCGCGGGCCTCTCCCTGATCGGCGTCCCGGGCACGGCCGGGTTCATCAGCAAGTGGTATCTCGTGCTGGGCGCCATCGAGCTGGGCCAGTGGTGGCTCGTCGCGCTGGTGGTGGCCACCTCGCTCATCGCCGTGGCCTACGTCTGGCGCTTCGTCGAGGCGGCCTATCTCACGGAGCCCACGAGCGCGTCACCGCGCGCAGGCGAGGCGCCGCTCGCATTCCTGCTGCCCGCGTGGGCCCTGGTCGCGGCGTGCGTGGTCTTCGGATTTGAGACCGCCTTCAGCGTTGGTGGCGCGCGCGCCGCCGCGACCATGCTCCTAGGAGGCGGACCGTGAGCAACGCGCAGTTGATCGTCGCGGCGCTGCTGGTGCCGATGGTCGGCGCGCTCGGAATCGCGCTCGCGGGACGCTCGCCCAACCTGCGCGAGTCGGTGACGCTGTCAAGCGCGCTGACGCTGCTCGCGAGCACGGCGAGCCTCGCTCCCGTGGTGCTCGCCGGCGGCGTGCCGCAGTTGTTCGTGCTCGAGATGCTGCCGGGCATCGCGCTTGGATTCCGCGTCGAGCCGCTGGGGATGCTGTTCGCGCTCGTCGCCTCGGGTCTGTGGGTCGTCAACTCGGTGTATTCGATCGGCTACATGCGCGGCAACGACGAGCCGCACCAGACACGCTTCTACGTCTGCTTCGCGCTGGCGCTCGCGGCCACCATGGGCATCGCGTTCTCGGCGAACCTGCTGACGTTGTTCCTGTTCTACGAGGCGCTCACGCTGGTCACCTATCCGCTGGTGACGCACCATGGTGACGACGAAGCGCGCTCGGGCGGGCGGGTCTACCTCGGCTATCTGCTCGGCTCGTCGATCGTATTCCTGCTTCCGGCGGTGATCGCGACGTGGGCGATCGCCGGGACGCTGGAGTTCACGAGCGGGGGACTGCTCGGCGGTACATCGGGTGCAACGCTTGGGGCGCTGCTCGCGCTTTACATGTTCGGCATCGGCAAGGCCGCGTTGATGCCGATCCATCGGTGGCTGCCGGCGGCGATGGTCGCGCCCACGCCGGTATCGGCGCTGCTGCACGCCGTGGCCGTGGTCAAGGCGGGCGTTTTCGCGGTGGTCAAAGTGATCGTGTACGTGTTCGGCATCGATACGCTTGCCGGCACCTCAGCTTCCGATTGGCTGCCCACGGTCGCGGGCTTCACGGTGATCGCAGCCTCGGTGGTCGCGCTGCGCTCAGACAACCTGAAGCGGCGGCTTGCGTACTCGACGGTAAGCCAGCTCTCCTACGTGATCATCGCCGCGGCGGTGCTCGCGCCGCTCTCGGTTGCCGGCGCCGTTCTGCACATCGCGGCGCACGCGTTCAGCAAGATCACGCTGTTCTTCGCCGCCGGCTCCATTTACACCGCTTCGGGCAAGACCGAGGTGAGCCAGCTCGACGGCATCGGCCGGCGCATGCCCTGGACGATGGGTGCATTCACCATCGGCGCGCTGTCGCTGATCGGTGTGCCGCCGTGCATCGGCTTCGTCAGCAAGTGGTACATCCTTCAGGGCGTGTTCGCCGCCGAGCTTTGGCTGGTGGCCGCGGTGCTGCTCGCGAGCACGCTGCTCAATGCCGCGTACTTCCTGCCGATCGTGCACGCC
The DNA here is from genome assembly GCA_041635755.1 of Burkholderiales bacterium. Taxonomy (GTDB): domain Bacteria; phylum Pseudomonadota; class Gammaproteobacteria; order Burkholderiales; family SG8-39; genus JBFKUL01. Next base: position 3,913 of record JBFKUL010000163.1, read on the forward strand.
GCGTTCTGCCGGCCGGCGGCCGGCGAGGCGCACGGCGAGGCGCCACTGCCGATGGTGATCGCGTTAAGTGTCACGGCCGCCGGCACGATCGCGCTGTTCTTCCTGCCGGAACTGCCGCTCGCCCTGGCGCGCAGCGTCGCGGGGCTTTAGGGGAAACCGATGATGAGACCCGGAAGCGAACGCGAATACTGGCTCGACCGCAAGGAAAACGTCGACAAGGTGTACTGGGGCGTGTGGGTGCTTTGCGCGCTGCTGTTTCTCATCGAGCCGCTGGTGCACAAGCACGGCGATTTTGCCTTCGAGAACTGGTTTGGCTTTCACGGCTGGTATGGCTTCGTCGCCTGTGTCGGGCTGGTGCTTGCGGCGAAGCTGCTGCGGGTGATCCTGAATCGCCCGGAGGACTACTATGACCGGCATTGAACTCTCGCCCGCATGGACCCTGATTGCGGGCGCCGCGCTGGTGCCGTTCCTGCGGGGCGTGGCCCGCGGGATCTGGACGATCGCGCTGCCCCTCGCCGGCATGGTGCAGCTCTGGCTGCTGCCGGCGGGAGAGTTCGGCCAGCTGCAGTTTCTCGGCGAGCAGCTCGTGCTCTTGCGCGTGGACCGCTGGAGCGTGCTGTTCTCGCTGATCTTCCTGATCGCGGCGCTTCTATCTTCGATTTACGCGCTGCACGTGCGCGACTGGGTGCAGCCCACCGCGGGGCTCGCCTACGCGGGTGCCGCCATCGGCGCGGTGCTCGCCGGCGACCTGTTGACGCTGTTCGCGTTCTGGGAGCTGACCGCGTTGACCTCGGTGTTCCTGATCTGGGCACGCGGCAGCGAGCGCGCCTACCGTGCGGGCATGCGCTACATCGTGATCCAGCTCGTCTCGGGGATGCTGCTGCTGTTCGGTGCGCTGCAGCAGCTCGCGGCGACAGGCACGTTGCGCTTCGAGCACATCGGATTGGACGCCCCTGGCGGGCTGCTGATATTCCTCGCGTTCGGCATCAAGTGCGCGTTCCCGCTGCTGCACAACTGGCTGCAGGACGCGTACCCGGAGGCCACCGAGGCCGGCACCGTGTTCTTGTCGGCCTTCACGACCAAGCTTGCCGTTTACGCGCTCGCGCGCGGCTTCGCCGGCACGGAGGCGCTGATCTGGATCGGGGCAACCATGACCGCGTTCCCGATCTTCTATGCGGTGATCGAGAATGACTTGCGCCGCGTGCTGGCCTACAGCCTCAACAATCAGCTCGGCTTCATGGTGGTCGGCATCGGCATTGGCACCGAGCTCGCGCTGAACGGGACCGCGTCGCACGCGTTCAGCCACATCCTGTACAAGGCGCTGCTATTCATGTCGATGGGGGCCGTGCTTCACCGCGTCGGCACGATAAACGGCTCCGAGCTCGGTGGGCTCTACAAGTCGATGCCCTGGACCGCGGGATTCTGTATCGTCGGCGCGGCCTCGATCTCGGCGTTCCCGCTGTTCAGCGGATTCATCAGCAAGTCGATGATTCTGTCGGCCGCCGCGGGCGAGGGGCACCTGATCACTTGGCTCGTGCTGCTGTTCGCCTCGGCAGGCGTGTTCCACCACTCGGGCATCAAGATCCCGTATTTCGCGTTCTTTGCGCACGATTCGGGCAAGCGCTGCGAGGAGGCGCCGCTCAACATGCTCGTCGCGATGGCGATCACCGCGGCGTTGTGCATCGGCATCGGCGTCTATCCCGACCCTCTCTACGCGATGCTGCCGTTCGTGGTCGAGTACGTGCCTTATACCGGCAGCCATGTCCTGACGCAGCTTCAGCTGCTCGTGTTCTCGGCGCTCGCGTTCTCGGTGCTGATGCGCACGGGTATCTACCCGCCCGAGATGCGCCTGGTGAATCTCGACAGCGATTGGGTCTACCGTCGCTTTGCCCCCACGCTGGTGCAGGCCATCGGCGCCGGCGCGGCCGTGGCCTGGCGCGAGCTGCGCGACGTGTTCGCACGGCCGGCGCGCGGTGCGGCTGCCTGGCTGGTGCGTCACCATGCGCCCGAGGGGCTCCTCGCGCGCACGTGGACCACGGGCGGCATGGCGATGTGGGTGGCGTTGCTGCTCGCAGCCTATCTTATTGTCTATTACTACTAATTTCGTGGGTCGGTCTGCACTACGGAACCTTATTCCGGATCATGAAGTCGCCTTGCAACCTGCGGAAACGGCGACTAAAATTGAGGCAGTCCGTCGGCACCCGGCCGGGTGTGCATCGCGGCTTATCCTGGGGGCGGGCGGGATCCATATCGGGGCTTCGGCCCTGCACGAGCAAGACAGTCACCACAGGAGGACGGACCAATGAGCAAACAAGAGATAACGTCGAAGCCTTCGCGCCGCAAGTTCCTGACCGGCGCCGCCGCGGCGGCCACCGGCGCGGCGACGCTCGGTTTCCCGACGATCGTCAAGTCGCAGTCGCCGATCGTCATCAAAATGCAGGGCTCGTGGGGCGCCAAGGACATCTTCAACGAGATGGCCGAGGAGTTCGTCAAGCGAGTGAACGACATGTCGGGCGGACGCCTGCGCGTCGACTATCTGGTCGGCGGCGCGGTGGTGAAGCCCTTCGAGGTCATGGACGCCGTGAGCAAGGGCGTGCTGGATGCGGGCCACACGGTCCCGGTATATTGGTACGGCAAGTCGAAGGTCGCCTCGCTGTTCGGCTCCGGGCCGATCAACGGCTGCGATGCGCCGCAGACGCTGGCGTGGATCTACCGCGGCGGCGGCCAGGCGCTTTATAACGA
>JBFKUL010000164.1:0-6651 GCA_041635755.1 Burkholderiales bacterium
ACCGCCGCGCTCCCAGGTGTAGGTTCCGGCGACGAACATCGGATGCAGCGAGCGCGTCGCCAGGTGCGCGCGCATCAGGGGCATCCCGGCTTCGTGCAGGCGGCGGCAGAACGCGAGGACGATCACCTCGAGGTCGATGTCGCCGAGCGCGCAGTCGATCAGCCAGTCGCTGATGGCCTCGAAATTGCGGTCGCGGTTCGCGCCTTCTACTGGCACACGTCGTTCCTCCATGACCACCACCGGTTGCAGAAACGGCTCCGGCAATGGATTTGACAAGGGCCCGTCGATCCATGCACCCATGACAAGTGTCGATTCATATCGACCGCTCGTCCAGAATCGGGTCGCAGGCCAATGGCTGGAACGCGAGCCGACGTCACGCCTGGATCGAGTATCCGCCGTCCACCGTGATCGCCGCGCCGTTGATGAAATCCGACTCGCGGCTGGCAAGGAACGCGGCGATGCCGCGGAAATCCTCCGGGTCGCCCCAGCGCGCCGCGGGCGTGCGCTTGAGCACGTTCTCGTGAAGCCCGGAGATCTGCTCGCGGGCGCGGCGCGTGAGCTCGGTGTCGATCCAGCCCGGCAGCACCGCGTTCGCCTGGATGTTGTCCTTGCCCCAGGCCGAGGCGCAGGCCTTGGTGAACTGCACGATGCCGCCCTTGCTCGCCGCGTAGGCGGGCGCAAAGCCGGCGCCGAAGATCGACAGCATCGAGCCGATGTTGATGATCTTGCCGCCGCCCGCTTTCTTCATTGCGGGATAGGCGGCGTGCGAGCAGAGGTAGGCGCTCGTCAGATTGGTGTCGAGCACTTCGCGCCACTCGGAGAGCGAGACTTCGTGCGGCGGCTTCCTGATGTTGATGCCGGCATTGTTGACGAGGATGTCGAGCCGGCCGCATTCCTTGACGGTCTTCTTCACCAGTGCGGCGACCGATTTTTCGTCCGTGACGTCGACCTCGATCGCGAGGGCGCCCTTGCCCAGCTTGTTCAGCTCGGCGACCGCCTTCGCCGATTTTTCCTTGTTGCGACCGGCGATCACCACGCGCGCACCCGCCGCGGCGAGCCCCTTCGCCATCCCCAGGCCGATGCCGCCGTTGCCGCCAGTGACGATCGCCACCTTGCCTTTCAGATCGAACATGAACCCCTCCCGTTCAAAATGCATTCGTTGGGCCGCACTAGCGGCCGAGTGTGACGATCACGAGACCGAGCGCGAGCAGCGTCATCCCCGCAGCCTCGAGCGCGCTCATCTGCTCGCGGAAGATGCGCCGCGACACCACGGCGCTGAAGATGAGCTCGACCAGCCCGAGCGTGCGCACGTGCGCCACCGGCTCGATCGCCATCGCGGTGAACCAGCCGGCCGAGGCGGCGGCGCCCATGAATCCGGCGAACAGCGACGCGCGCCAGGCGCGCACCACCCGACCGACCGTTTCGGGCTTGCGTGCGGCGAGCCAGCCGCCGAGCACCGCGGTTTGCAGAAACTGCGCGACCACGAGCGTCGTGGCGGCAGCCATGAGAAAAGAGGTGTCGGGCAGCGCAAGCGCTGCGCCGCGAAAACCGACCGCCGAGAAGGCAAACCCTGCGCCCGAGGCCAGCCCGAGCAGCGCCGGACGCGCGGTCCAGCCGGCGAGCAGCGAGCGCAACGGTCGCGTCCTGTCCGCCGGCGAGAGCAGCAGCACGCCCAGCGTGCCGCAGCCGACCGCGAGCGCGGTAAACAGGGTCACCGGGTCGCCGAGAAACGCGAAGGCAAAGATGGCCACCTGCAGGATCTCGGTTTTCGAGTAGGCGACGCCGAGCGCAAAGTTGCGCTCGGCCATCACGCGAAGCAGCAGCGCCGTGGCGGCGATCTGCGCGAGCGCGCCGAAGCTGACCCAGGCGAGAAAGGCCGCATTCGGCGAGGGCAGCGGGGAACCGCCGAGCGCGCGCACCGCGAGCAGCCACAGCAGCGCAAAGGGCAGTCCGTAAAGGAAGCGCACTAGCGTGGCGCCGAGCGTGCCGAGCTCGGCGCTGAGATGGCGCTGCGCGGCGTTTCGCAAGGTCTGGGCAAACGCCGCCCAAAGGGTGACCGGAATCCACAGCCAGTCCGGTGCGATGACGTCGGACGACACCGCGCCTCAACTCAAGCGCTGTCCGCCGTCGACGCTGACCGTCTCGCCGGTAATCCAGCTCGCTCGATCGCTCGCGAGAAACAGCGCCACGTTGGCGACCTCTTCGGGTTGGCCCATGCGCCCCGATGGAATGCTGGCGAGGACGCCCGCGTAGAGCTTGGGATTCTCGCGCTTTGCCGTGTCCCACAGGCCGCCGGGAAAAAAAATCGAGCCCGGCGCGATGCTGTTGACTCGGACCTTTTTCGCCGCGAATGCCAGCGCCTGCGAGGTCGTGTACTGAATCAGCGCTGCCTTTACCGCGCCGTACGGCGGGGTGCGGGTGCTCGGCCCGAGTCCGGAGATCGAGGAGATGTGGATGATCGAGCCGCCGGCGCGCTCGAGAAACGGAATCGCTGCATTCGAGGCGCGCACGCTCGCCATCAGATCGATATTGATGCTTGCCGCCCAGCCCGCCTCGTCGTCGTTGCGCCCGAAGCCCGAGGCGTTGTTGACCAGCACGTCGATGCCGCCGAGCGCGTTGGCGGCGTCGGTGATGTACTGCGTCACCGCGTTGCCGTCGGCGAGGTCGCACGTCTGCGCATGGACCTTGTGCCTGGAGCGCGCAAGCTCCTTCTCGGTCTCGCGCAAGGCCGCGAGACCGCGCGCGCAGATCGAGACGTTCGCCCCCGCGTCCGCGAATGCGAGCGCGATGGCGCGCCCGATGCCGCGGCTGCCGCCGCAAACGACGACGTTGCGGTCCTTGAACTCGATCTGCACCGACTCAGCCGCGACCGACGAACGGCATCTTGGTGGCCATGATCGTCATGAACTGCACGTTGGTCTCGAGCGGCAGGTTGGCCATGTGAAGCACTGCAGCGCCCACGTGGTTCACATCCATCAGCGGCTCGACGCGAATCTCGCCGTCGGCCTGCGGCACGCCCTTCGCCATGCGCTCGGCCATCTCGGTGCGCGCGTTGCCGATGTCGATCTGGCCGCAGGCGATGTCGTATTTGCGCCCGTCGAGCGAAGCGCATTTGGTGAGGCCGGTCACCGCGTGCTTGGTTGCCGTATAGGGGGTCGAGTTGGGGCGCGGCGCATGCGCCGAAATCGAGCCGTTGTTGATGATGCGCCCGCCGCGCGGGCTCTGGGCCTTCATGATGCGGAACGACTCCTGGATGCACAGGAACATGCCGGTGAGGTTGATGTCGACGACGTTGCGCCATTGCTCGAAGCTCAGATCCTCGAGCGGGATTCCGGGCGCGTTCACGCCGGCGTTGTTGAACAGCACATCGAGCCGGCCCCACTTGTCCTTCACGGCGGCGAACAGCGCCTTCACCGAGTCGGGCTTGGACACGTCGGCGGTGACCACGAACGCGCGCTCGCCGGCGCCCGATTCCTTTGCGGTCTGCTCGAGCGGCGCCTTGCGCCGCCCGGCGAGCGCCACGCGGTAGCCGTCCTTGAGCAATGCGAGCGCCGCCGCCTTGCCGACGCCAGTGCCCGCGCCGGTGACGAGCGCCACCTTGTTGTGCGATGCCATGGAAAGATCCCCTTGAATGAAACCGTGAACGAACTTCGCACGAATGGTACCGCAGCGTTCCTTCGCTGCGGTAAAGTTGGGGCGCCGTTTCGATTTACAGGATCCAGACTTCGCGCCAATTCGAGGAGGAGCGACGATGCGTGGCGTGGTATTCAAGGGCGAGCGCGAGCTCGAGCTGATGGAATTTCCGGACCCTACCCCCGGACCCGGCGAAGTGGTGCTCGAGATGAAGGCCTCGGGGATGTGCGGCAGCGACCTGCACGCCTACCGCGCGTCGCGCGCCGGCGGCGGCATGGGCGCCTCGCTCGGCCTGGGCGGCGACGGCAAGCCGGTGATTGCCGGGCACGAGCCCTGCGGCGTGGTCGCTGCGCGCGGCGCCGGCGTCTCCGAGAAGCAGGCGCCGAACGGCATGCGCGTGATGAACCATCACTACAAGGGCTGCGGCGCGTGCATGCACTGCCGCGTCGGCTGGTCGCAGCTTTGCGGCGCCGGCATCGTCGTGTACGGCGTTACCGGAAACGGCGGCCACGCACCGTATCTGAAGGTGCCGGCCTCGACGCTCGTGCCGCTGCCCGAGGCGCTGAGCTTTGAGGAGGGCGCGGCCGTTTCATGCGGTACCGGCACCGCGTATGGGGCGCTGCGACGCATGAACGTCTCCGGTCGCGACACGCTCGCAGTGTTCGGCCAGGGCCCGGTGGGGCTTTCGGCGACGCTGCTCGGTGTGGCGATGGGCGCGCGCGTCATCGCGCTCGACGTCAGCCCGGAGCGGCTTGCGCTCGCGAAAGCGTTCGGTGCCGACGTCACGATCGACTCGAGGAAGGGCGATCCGGTCGCCGCGCTCAAGGACCTGACCCAAGGGCAGGGCGTCGATCTGGCGCTCGATTGCAGCGCCAACAGCGCGGCGCGTCTTGCCGCGGTCCAGGCGACGCGCACCTGGGGCACGGTGTGCTTCGTCGGCGAGGGCGGCACGGTGACGCTCGACGTCAGCAAGGATCTGCTGCGCCGCCAGATCACCCTGATCGGCTCGTGGACCTTCAGCGTCAACGGCCAGGACGAGTGCGCGCGCTTCGTCGCGCAGAAGAAGATCCCTCTGAAGAAGCTCATCACCGAGCGCTACAAGCTCGAGCAGGCGGCCGAGGCGTACAAGCTGTTCGATACGCAGACCACCGGCAAGGGCGTGTTCGTGTTCTGAGCACCGCGCGCGGGCAAGCGCAAAGGGGTCGACCATGCAGGGCAGCATGATGCGCGTTCCGCTCTCGCTCAATCATTTGCTCGAGCGCGCAGGGACGCTGTTCCCGCAATCCGAAATCGTCTCGCGGCTGCCCGACAAGTCCCTCCGGCGCCACAGCTACGCTCAATACTACGCGCGCACGCGGCGGCTCGCCGCAGCGCTGCAGACGCTCGGGCTGCGCAAAGGCGAGCGCGTGGCGACGCTGTGCTGGAATCATCACGCCCACCTGGAGTGCTACTTTGGCATTCCCGCGGCGGGCGGCGTGATGCATACGCTCAACCTGCGCCTTGCGCCGGAGGAGATCGGCTGGATTGCGCATCACGCCCAGGACCGCTTCCTGGTGGTCGACGACGTGCTGCTGCCGCTCTACCGCCAGTTCGCCGACAAGCACGCGTTCGAGCGCGTGATCGTGTTCCCGTTTGCCGGCACTAAAGTGGCCGGAGAATTCGACGACTACGAGGCGCTGATCGAGCGCGCACCGCCCGAGTTCGACTACGTCGAGCACGATGAGAACGACGCCATCGCGATGTGCTACACCAGCGGCACCACCGGCAAGCCGAAGGGCGTGGTCTACTCGCATCGCTCGACCGTGCTGCATACGCTGGTCGCGGCAATGCCCGATTACTGGAACCTCTCGGGGCGCGACGCCGTGCTGCCGGTGACGCCGATGTTCCACGCCAACAGCTGGGGCATTCCTTACGGTGCGGTGATGCTGGGCTCGAAGCTGATCTTCCCCGGACCGCACCTGCACCCCGAGGATCTGCTCGACTTGATGCAGGAGGAACCGCCGACCATGACGCTCGGCGTGCCGACGATCTGGCTCGCGATGATCCAGGCCTACGACGCCAATCCCGGCAGATGGACGTTCCCCGAAGGCCTGCGCAGCCTGGTCGGCGGCGCGGCGGTGCCCGAGGCGCTCATCCGCGCTTACGCGAAGCACGGTGTGCAGATCCTCCAGGGATGGGGCATGACCGAGACCTCGCCCGTGTGCTCGATCAGCTACCGCAAGCCCGAGCTGCAGAACGAGACCGGCGACGCGCGCTTCAAGCGTGCCGCGACCGCGGGCGTGCCGGTGCCGCTGGTCGATCTGCGCATCATGGGCGAGGAGGGTCTCGAGCCGTGGGACGGCGCCGCGGTCGGCGAGATTCAGGTACACGGCCCGTTCATCACCGGCGCGTATCACAAGGTCGAGAATGATCCGACGCGCTTCAGCGAGGATGGGTGGCTGCGCACCGGCGACGTCGGCCGGGTCGACGAGCACGGCTACATCCACATCACCGACCGCACCAAGGACCTGATCAAGTCGGGCGGCGAATGGATCAGCTCGGTCGAGCTCGAGAACGCCATCATGGCGCACCCCGCAGTGGCCGAAGCCGCTGTCATCGCCATTGCGCACGAGAAATGGGGCGAGCGCCCGCTTGCCTGCGTGGTGCTCAAGCCGGGCCAGCAGGCCACGCCCGAGGAACTGACGAAGCTCCTTGCCGGGAGCTTCGCCAAATGGCAGCTACCCGATGCCTACGAGTTCATCGACGCGATCCCGCGCACCTCGACGGGGAAATTCTGGAAGGTCAAGCTGAGGGAACGGTTCGCGCGGCGCCGGACGTAGTCGCAATTACCCGAGTGTCTTGCGCTGCTTTTTGCGCCTGCGCTCGTGCTCATAGGCGAGCGCCGCGCCAATGATGCCGGCGTCGTTGCGCAGCCTCGCCGGCACGATCGGCGTGGGCAGCGTCAGCAGATGCAGGAACTTGTCGGTTTTCTTGCTCACGCCGCCGCCGAGGATGAACAGGTCGGGCCAGAAATACGCG